>CALEJX010000453.1 GCA_937898375.1 uncultured Ruminococcus sp. | reverse complement strand
TATGCCTTTACTATGAGGAGATAGAGAAGTCTTATCAGACAAACAAGGGCAGGCTTGTTTGCGTGCTGAAAAATGTAGAGAAGTCAAGCTTTGTGGTAAAGGACAAAGAGGGCAGGGAGAAAGATTTTGCACCTGAGGACGGCATGATAGCTTTGAGCTTTCAGGACACAAAGGGCAAGCTTGTACTTATCAATGATTTTTATGAGAAGATAGGTTATCCTCACAAGGAATACAACAAGATAGAGGACGAGGAGGACGATTATTACTCCGAGGAGGATATGAAGTGGGATAGGCTCCATAAGCACGGGCTGTAGTTGTAAACTTTTTGTTAAGCCCTTGAAATGTGGGGCGGAATGTGATAACATATTATTGTATCAATACACTTAAAACACTATGACCGAGAGAGTAGTTTTGCTAAGGGTCTTCAGAGAGAAGCTGCGGCGTGTGTGCGTTTTCTGAAAGCGGCTTTATATCCTGACAAAATGAAGTTCACTTGCGAGTGGTCATGCCGAATGAGAGCTTATCTTTAGTAAGCGTGAACGTCTGTCTGCGTTAAGGACGGAAGAGTGTTGGCTCTTTACTGATAGGTGGTATAAACAAGAATTTCAAAGTCTTGTCCTGTTTAGTCGGGGCAGGGCTTATTTTTATAGGAGGATAAGTAATGAAAGAACAGTTGAAAAGCATTGACGAGCGTGCGAAAGAGGAACTTTCACATATTGATGACGCCAAACTGCTGGAAGATTTCAGAGTAAGATTTCTTGGCAAAAAGGGAGAAATAACTTCCATACTTAAGCAAATGGGCAAGCTTTCCGCAGAGGAAAGACCTGTTATCGGTCAGCTTGCAAACAAGGTAAGAGCTGATATCGAGAACGCTCTTAACAAGCGTAAGGAAGAGCTTAAGAGCAAAATGGAGCAGGTAAGGCTCACAGAAGAGGCTATAGACGTTACGCTTCCGGGCAAGAAAACAAGGATAGGCAGACCACACCCGCTGAACGCTACTCTTGAAGAGGTTGAGGAAGTATTCCTTGGCATGGGTTTTGATATCGTTGACGGTCCTGAGGTAGAGACAGACCATTACTGCTTTGAGGCACTGAATATGCCAAAGTCTCACCCTGCAAGAGATACACAGGATACATTCTATATCAATGAGAACGTTGTTCTTAGAACACAGACTTCTTCTGTTCAGATAAGAACGATGGAAAAGAGAAAGCCGCCTATAAGAATTATTTCACCAGGCAGAGTTTACCGTTCTGACACAGTGGACGCTACACATTCACCGCTGTTCCACCAGATAGAGGGTCTTGTTATCGACAAGGGCATTACTATGGCTGACCTTAAGGGTACACTGGAGCTTCTTATGAAGCGTCTCTACGGAGAGGACACTCAGATAAGACTTCGTCCGCACCACTTCCCATACACAGAGCCGTCTGCTGAGGTTGACCTTATGTGCTTCAACTGTCACGGCAAGGGCTGTTCAATGTGCAAGCAGGAGGGCTGGGTAGAGCTTCTCGGCGCAGGCATGGTACACCCTAAGGTACTTGAGGGCTGCGGAATAGACCCTGAGGTTTACAGCGGATTTGCATTTGGTATCGGTCTTGAAAGAATCACAATGGGCAGATACAACATCAACGATATGCGTCTGCTTTATGAGAACGATATGAGATTTTTAGAGCAGTTCTGATGAATGAAGTTATGAGCCGGAGCAGGCTTTACAGAAAGCTTGTGCCGTCAAAGGCTAAGCTTGCGGCGTTGGCTGCTGTCAGTGCGCTTATGGCGCTGATAGTCGGTGTTGGCGGCGGGATATCGGTCATGCTTGTAAAAGAACAGCAGAGCGCATGGGATATGCTCATGCTAAGTGGGTTTCTGATAATTTTTCTGGGCATACTGCTTTTTATCGGCATAAGAGGATTTAAAAGGCAGGTCAAACAATACAGAGGAAACTTTGCAAGGCTGGAGTGCTTTGACGCTCAGGATATGCTGGCTTTGGAAAGCGAGATAGAGGGAAGCGAGTTCAGATACAAGACCTTTTATCTCCTTGACAGATATATGTATGTGCCTAAGGCTAAACTGCTTATAAAATATTCGGATATTAGAGAGTTCAAGACTATTGTTCACAGCACCAATGGTGTAAATGACAGCATGAAAGCTGAGATCACTGATAATTTTGGGATAAAATATACTGTGAACATAAAACAGTGGAAGGATTTTTACATTTACAGACCGCTGTTTTTAAAGGACTTGGACGAGAAAATACAAAACTGCGGTAAATGATAAGATTACGGAGGAATAATAAATGGATTTGTCAATGAAATGGCTTGCAGACTATGTTGACTGCGATATGCCGATAAAGGATTTTGTTTCCGCTCTGACGCTTTCAGGCTCAAAGGTAGAGTGCTTTGAGCGGGAGGGCAAGGATATTTCTAACGTTGTTGTGGGCAAGGTGGTTTCTATCGAGCGTCACCCTGACTCTGACCATATGTTCATCACTCAGGTGGACGTTGGAGAGGACGAGCCTGTTCAGATAGTTACAGGCGCTCAGAACGTTCACGAGGGCGATTTTGTGCCTGTTGCAAAGCACAAGTCATCTGTTCTTCACGAGGGCAAGCAGGTGAAGATAACAAAGGGCAAGCTGAGAGGTGTTGCTTCTAATGGTATGCTTTGCTCACTTGGCGAGCTTGGACTTTCTGTTCACGATTTCCCATATGCTATAGAGGACGGTATTTTCATTCTTGGTGATGACTGCGATAAGACAGTAGGCAAGGATATCCATGAGGCTATAGGATACAATGACACAACAGTTGAGTTTGAAATAACTTCAAACAGACCTGATTGTCTTTCTGTTATCGGTCTTGCAAGAGAAACTGCGGCTACTTTCGGCACTGAGCTGAAAGTCAAGAAGCCTGAGTTCAAGGGCATTGACGGAGATATCAACGATATGCTCAAGGTTAAGATACACAACACTGACCTTTGCAAGAGATATATGGCCGGTATCGTTAAGAACGTAAAGATAGGCCCTTCACCTCGTTGGATGAGAGAAAGACTTAGAGGCTGCGGCGTTAGACCTATCAACAACTTTGTTGATATCACAAACTATGTTATGCTTGAATACGGCAGACCAATGCACGCTTTTGACCTGAGATATGTTAAGGACGCATCAATAAACATCAGAAACGCAAAGGCAGGAGAGACTATCACAACTCTTGACGGCGAGGTAAGAGAGCTTTCAGAAGAAATGCTCGTTATCGCTGACGCTGAGAAGCCTGTTGCAGTTGCAGGCGTTATGGGCGGCGAATACAGCGGTATCATGGACGATACAACTACTGTTGTATTTGAGTCTGCTTGCTTTGACGGCGCAAGCGTAAGAACAACTGCCAAAAAGCTTGGCATGAGGACTGACGCTTCTGCAAGATATGAAAAAGGTCTTGACCCACACGAGTGCTACGAGGCTCTTATGAGAGCTTTCCAGCTTGTTGAAGAGCTTGGCGCAGGTGAGGTCGTAAAGACTTATATTGATGAAAACTACGAGGACGAGACGCCTAAGACGGTGGACTTCGACCCAGCTTGGATAAACAAGTTCCTTGGTACTGAGATACCTGAGAGCGACATGGTGGAATATCTTACAAGACTTGGTTTTGAGATAAAGGACGGCAAGGTAGTTTCACCATGGTACAGAGTGGATATTGCCTGCAAGGCTGACGTGGCAGAGGAAGTTGCAAGACTTTACGGCTACAACAAGATACCTAACACCATTGTAAGAGGTGTTGCACAGGCTAAGCTCACCGAGGCGCAGAAGTTTGACAGACAGATACAGAGGTCTATGCTCGCTATGGGTCTTAACGAGATATCCACATTCTCATTTATCTCGCCTAAGTATTTTGACAAGATAAATCTTCCTGCTGACTCAAAGCTGAGAAAGACAGTTGTTATCACAAACCCTCTCGGCGAGGACACAAGCGTTATGAGAACGACTATTATCCCGTCAGTATGCGAGGTGCTTGCAAGAAACTACAGTTACCGCAACCCTGAGTGCTATATCTTCGAGAGAGGAAACGAGTATATCCCTGTTGAGGGCGAGGTACTTCCTGTTGAGCCTGAAAGACTTGGCTTTGGTTTCTATGACACTGAGACAAAGGCTGATTTCTACGATATCAAGGGCTTTGTCGAGGGTCTGCTCTCTAAGCTTGGCGCACAGAAGGTCGAATTTGAAAAGGCTACTGCTGAGTGCAGCTTTGACGAGTTCTATGCTTTCCACCCAGGCAGAGTTGCTGTTGTTAAGGTAAACGGCGAGGAGATAGGTATTTTCGGCGAGCTTCACCCAAGAGTTTTGGAGAACTACGGCATTGGCGCAAGAGCTTATGTGGGCAAGATAAATGTTCCTGAGCTTATGGCAAGCTGTGTTGCACAGAAGACATACAAGCCGCTTCCTAAGTATCCTGCAACAACAAGAGACCTGTCTATCGTTTGTGATGACGATATCCCTGCGGCTCTTCTTGAAAAGACTATAAGCAAGGCTGTTGGCTCGATACTTGAAAAGGTAACACTCTTTGACGTTTACAAGGGGGAGCAGATAGAAAAGGGCAAGAAGTCTGTTTCATACTCCATTTCAATGCGCTCACATGACGGCACGCTCACTGACGAGCAGGCTGACAAGGCTATGAAGAAAGTTCTTGAAGCTCTCAAGGCTATCGGCGCTGAACTCAGAATGTAAAAATTATAGTGCCTGATTTGTATAATGTGCATAAATTTTGCTTTTTGACTTGTTATTTTGGAACAAATGGAGTATAATAATATCAGGCGTATTGCTGATATTAATACATTACAAAGGGGCTGAGCATAATGCACGAACAAACTATGGAATTTTCGGTACAGCACGACAAGGAGGCTGAGCTGAAAAAGACACTTACAATTATATATGACGCTCTGAAAGAGAAGGGCTATAATCCTATTAATCAGATCGTAGGTTATATTCTTTCCGAGGACCCGACCTACATAACCACATACAACAATGCGAGAAGTCTTATCCGTCACATTGACAGAGACGAGCTTTTGCAGGCATTGGTGAAGTCCTATCTTGAGTCATGATCGATATTTAAAGGCGGTAGTTTTTACCGCCTTTTTTGTGCCTTATTGCGGCAGAAATTACCGAGGTTTTATTTTTGTAGGAAGCCGTTTTCTGAACATAATAGTATTAGATGATAAGAAAACGGAGGGTTTCATATGAAGATAAGAAATTTTATGGCGCTTATTTGTGCGGCTGCGGCACTTAGTGCTTGCGGCAGGACAGTGATAGTGCGTGACGGAAATTCATCAGACGGGACAAACTCGGCGGTAATTGAGCCTGCGGCTGTGGGAAAGAAAACCGCAAAGGAAAAAATAGACCTTTCGGGGCTTTCACATGACAAGGTGGGATATGGTCAAGGCGTTCTTGTGGACGAGAAGAACAGGACAACAGGTGCGCTCGATTTTAATGCACAATACGGCGAGCTTAATGCAAAGGCGATAAATGATGATGACAAGATATATCTGACGTTCGATCAGGGGTATGAGAATGGGTACACTGAAAAGATACTTGATGTGCTGAAAGAAAAAAAGGTAAAGGCGACGTTTTTCCTTTTGCAGGATTATGCAGAGAAAAATCCTGAGCTTGTGAAGCGTATGATAGACGAGGGGCATATCGTTGGAAACCACTCGGTTCACCATTATTCTATGCCGACGCTTGGACAGGCTGAGTGCGAGTCGGAGATAAAGGACTTCCATAAGTATATGGAGGATAACTATGATTATACCATGACAGTGTTCAGACCGCCTATGGGGGAGTTTTCGGAATTTTCTCTTGGTGTGACGGCAAACTGCGGTTATGAGACGGAGCTTTGGAGCTTTGCTTATGCTGATTGGGACGTGAACAATCAGCCTGATGAGGGACAGGCGCTTGAAAAGCTTGTGAATGCGGCTCACCCAGGGGCGATATATCTGCTTCACTCGGTATCGAAAACTAACACGGCTATTCTTGGTGACTTTATAGACAGAGTTAGGGAAGGCGGTTTCAAGTTTGGCTAATATATATGGGAGAGGTTTCATGCCTCTCTCAGTCTGTCGAAAAACGCTCAAATAACGGGCGAACGCTGTTCGCCCCTACAT
>CALEJX010000452.1 GCA_937898375.1 uncultured Ruminococcus sp. | reverse complement strand
TGCCCTCTGGCGCCGGGCTTGAGCCTGCGCTTTATTGCTCGCTTCGCTCGGTGTTTCCTTTTATTTTGCATTAACTTTTCCCTTGAATTATGCCGAAATATGTGCTATACTAGAGAAAACGCACTATAGGGGGTATCCATATGAACGAACTTATCCAACAGTTTATCACTGATGAAGTCACTGCTCTCACTTACTCTGACCTTTGGAACTTTGTCAGCTCAAACTCCATTTGCCGTGGCACTTTTGAGGGTAACAATCACATAATCATGAAAATCTCCTCTACCCAATTTATTATTTACCGCATTTGTCTCGGCATGGAAAACACCAAATATCAGGAAGCTGTTCTCGTTGCTAAAAACTATCTGCTCAAAAAGATAAACAGCATGGCTTATCAGCTTCACTTGGAGGATATCCAGAACATTCTCGACTAAATGCTTTATAAGGAGATCATAAAATGAGCGTGCCTTTGGCTGAACGAATTAGACCCAAAACCCTTGACGATATTGTGGGGCAGACCCACTTGTTAGGCGAAAATAAGCCCCTCAGACGTATTATCGAAAGCGGCAAGATACCGAATATGATTTTTTATGGACCGTCAGGCGTAGGCAAGACCACTGTAGCAAGAATGATAGCAAATAATGCCAATATGACTATGCACAAGCTTAACGGAACAAGTGCTTCTATTGCGGATATCAAGCAGATCGTCGCTGAAACTGAAACTCTTAGTGGCATTAATGGTATTTTGCTTTATCTTGACGAGATACAGTATCTTAACAAAAAACAACAGCAATCTCTGCTTGAATACATTGAAAACGGCAAGATAACACTTATCGCTTCTACCACTGAAAATCCGTATTTTTATGTGTATAACGCTATCATCAGCCGTTCAACTGTTTTCGAGTTCAAGCCGCTGACTTCGGAGGAGATATTGCCTGCAATAAAGCGTGCTTTTCAGCTTATGGCTGATGAGCTGGGGCTGAAGCTGCGCCTTGAAAATGGTGTGCTGGAGCATATCGCAAGGGGCTGTGGTGGTGATGTGCGAAAGTCCATAAACACAGTGGAGCTTTGCATACTTTCGGCAGATAATGACGGCGATAAGCTTACTGTGACCCTTGATAATGTGAAGCTTCTTACTCAGCGGAGCAATATGCGTTATGACCGTGCAGGCGATGAGCATTATGATATCCTGTCGGCATTGCAGAAGTCCATAAGAGGGTCTGACGAGAATGCCGCACTGCATTATGCTGCACGGCTTATCGAAGCAGGGGATATCATTTCTCTGTGCAGGCGGCTACTTGTTATCGCAAGCGAGGATATTGGGCTTGCGTATCCAATGGCGGCAGTGGTGACGAAATCGTGCGTTGATTCGGCATTGCAGTTGGGTCTGCCTGAAGCAAGGATACCACTGGCAGAGGCGGTGGTGCTGCTTGCCACTGCACCAAAATCAAATTCAGCGGAAGCGGCAATAGATGCAGCCTTGGCGGACGTGAGGAACGGCGATTTTGGGGACTATCCACGGCATTTGCAGAATAAGCATTTTGACGGTGAGGGAGCGGCTGTGAAAGGACAGCATTACCTCTATCCACATGACTATCCGCACCATTGGGTTAAACAGCAGTATCTTCCTGATAAGCTTGTGGGGAGAACTTATTATCAGTATGGAGAGAATAAGACGGAGCAAATGGCGAAAGCGTATTGGGAGAAAATAAAGAAGTAGGGGTTAAGTGAGACGTGAGCAGTGCGGAATGGCAAAGCCAACCCTCGCAAAGAGCGCAGCGATTTTGCGGCGGTAGAACGTATTCTTCAAAAAAAATAAACCGCCAAAGGCGATACCTTAATTCCTCACTCCTCACTCCTCACTCCTCACTCCTCACTCCTCATTCCTCACTAAAAAATTATCGTTGACATCAAAGGAAAAATACGTTATAATAAAAAGGAACGGAATGTCCGTAAATTTTTACGATAGGAGTAATTTCGATGAAAATAATGGATACTATCGGCTTTGTTGAAAATGTCGATAAAGAAGTCGGCGAAGCTATGGAAGCCGAACTGGCAAGACAGAGAAGAAATCTTGAACTTATCGCAAGCGAAAATATCGTTTCACCTGCCGTTATGGCTGCTATGGGCTCCGTGCTCACAAATAAGTATGCTGAGGGATATTCAGGTAAGAGATATTACGGCGGCTGCCAGTGCGTTGACGTTGTTGAGGATATCGCTGTTCAGAGAGCTTGCAAGCTTTTTGGCGCTAAGTATGCTAATGTTCAGCCACATTCTGGCGCTCAGGCTAACACTGCCGTTTATTTCGCTCTCCTTAAGCCGGGCGACACTGTTATGGGTATGAGTCTTGACGCTGGCGGACACCTTACACACGGCTCACCTGTAAACCTTTCAGGTAAGTATTTCAACTTTGTTCCTTACGGCGTAAATGATGAGGGCTATATCGACTACGAGGCTCTCTACAAGCAGGCTAACAAGTGCAGACCTAGACTTATCGTTGCAGGCGCAAGCGCTTATCCAAGAGCAATCGACTTTGAGAAGCTTTCTGAGATCGCCAAGGCTGTTGGCGCTTATCTTATGGTTGATATGGCGCACATTGCAGGACTTGTTGCAGCAGGTTGCCACCAGTCACCTGTTCCATATGCAGACGTTGTTACAACAACAACACACAAGACCCTTAGAGGTCCAAGAGGAGGACTTATCCTCACAAACAACGAGTACATAGCTAAGAAGATAAATTCTGCTATTTTCCCAGGCACACAGGGCGGCCCGCTCATGCACGTTATCGCTGCAAAGGCAGTTTGCTTCGGCGAGGCTCTCAAGCCTGAGTTCAAGGCATACGGCGAGCAGATAGTAAAGAATGCCAAGGCACTTGCAAAGGGACTTCTTGACAGAGGATTCAATCTCGTATCAGGCGGTACAGACAACCACCTTATGCTTGTTGATCTCAGACCATTCCACATCACAGGCAAGGAATTTGAGAAGAAGCTTGACGAAGTTTACATCACAGTAAACAAGAACGCAATCCCTAACGACCCTGAGAAGCCATTTGTAACAAGCGGCGTAAGAGTTGGTACAGCGGCAGTTACCACAAGGGGACTTGTTGAGGAAGACATGGACGTTATTGCAGAGTGTATGTATCTCACAGCTACAGATTTTGACAACAAGGCTGACGAGATCAGAGAAAAGGTAAATGCTATTTGTAAGAAATATCCGCTTTACGAATAATTGTACGGATTTTTGTACAGCTAATGGGAAGGGGCGACTTCGGTCGCTCCTTTTTTGGTTATCCACACATTATTTATGTTTTTAAAAATCACGTAGGGGACGGCGCCCTCGACGTCCCATTTCTCGTTTTCTTGTTCAATTCTACGTTATCCGCACAACATTCGGCATATTATTTCAAAACGCCGTACATTATAATATTTTGACACGGCACGTCTACACGATATTGCGAAAATTCAAACCTCACCGCTCCCCGTAACGGGACGTCGGGGGCGCTGTCCCCTACACATTTATGCCGACAGTTCTACTGCCGCAAAATCGCTTCGCTCTTTGCGGATTTTACGTTGTGCAGGAAACAACATAAGCGGTGCAGTTTTGTTCTTCGATACTTATTTGTTTAGTGATTTAGTTTGTATTTCTTCTTTTTCCTATCTGCACCGCTTGTAGGCTTGCGCCTATTGAGGCTCTGCCTCAAACTCCGACAGGGCTTTGCCCTGTACCCACAATGGGTTTCACCCCTTGACCCTGACCAGG
>CALEJX010000451.1 GCA_937898375.1 uncultured Ruminococcus sp. | reverse complement strand
AGTTCGCCCTGATGTGCAGTGATGCGTATTTCAGCCATAAGGCTACTATGGAGCATTTTATGATACAGTCCGGAAGAACGATAGTTGCTGCCGATGATTATACATTCAATGTGTTCCGTGAAAGCGACAATTGCCTGCTTACCATCCTTGCAGAGATCGGGCAGCTCGTTCATCATAACAAGTGGATTGTCTGCGAGTGCGGATTCTGCCATAAGCTGTTCCTCGGAACGAAAGGGGCGGTCTGCTGTCACGCAACTGAGTGCATCAAAGCTCAGAAACGGCAGAAAGAAGCCATATACAAGGAAAACACCAAGGCATATTCAGCCGTTAAGCGTGATTATGATGCTTATGTCCGCAGATATAAGAAGGTTCTCGTTGAAGCTGGCATCGAGAAGTACCACCCTGCCGAATTCGACGATTTTATGCAGGCGAAACAGGAGCGTATGGAAGATATGGACAAGCTCAAAAAACGCCTGATACGCAACGGTCTGCCGACCAAGGAGCTTGAAAAACTCAGTGCTAAGTATAAAGCTGAGATAAAGGCTATGGCGGAGGAGCTTGTTGAGAGGTTCGGGAAGAAGGGGTGAACTTTGAATCCGGTCTGGGGTCAAAGTTGCTTAATAACAATATAAGGAGATGATCTTATGTTTTTTATCAGTTATGATACATGGAAAGAAATATGTGATATGTACTTTTCTCTATCATCTGGTTCAAAAAAATCATATTTACAATGGTTTCCGCTTTCTAAGCTTTCTAAAAACGATGAGAAAACAATAAGTGGCTTAGATTTTTATGAAAAATACATAGAAAAAGGCAGTTTTATACTTTTTGATAGGTCATCAAATGTCACAGAAAACTATATACTAAAACCAGATGGAAGTTTTAGAGATGCTACATTGATTGATCCGGTTTTATACTTGGTATTGCAGTGTATAGGTAGAGAAATAAATAAAAAGTATAACTCTCTAAGACAGAGCAACATCTTAGTTCATTATGCTGGCAACTATGATAACAACGATTGCAAATATAAAGCAGAGTATGACACCTTTTTCAAAGAAATCAATGCCTCAGCGACTGAAAACAGTTATTTTATAAAGACTGATATTCGCAATTTCTTTTCAAACATCAATGTCGACAAATTAATGAGGCAAATTGATAAGGTGTGTAACCAAACATCGCTTACAATCTCGCAGACTCAATTATTAGTATACAAATCATTATTGTTATATTGTGGTGATGGACGTTTTCCATTAGTGGAAAACAGTATAGCTTCATCATACTTAGCAACAATTGTTTACCTAGATGTAATTGATGAAAAATTATACAAATATTTATCTAATAATGTAAAGTGCTTTTCTTCATTTCAAATGATAAGATATGTTGATGATCTTTATATACTTTTTAACTCAGATAGTGATTTCTCCGAGATACATGAAGCATATAATGAAATAAGGAATTATTACTCTTCGTTACTAAAAGATTTTGACCTATCGCTCAATACTAAAAAATGTAGTTTGAACAAAATAAGTATGATTAATGAAGAATTAAAAAATCATTATATGACGAATTCTATAATGGCGAGAAGAGAAACATTGAAGACTTGTTTGAAGGTAGATTGCTCAAATTTTTAAATGATATATCATTCAACCTCATCTTTGATAGCATTGATGTTGACAAATACAACGCCTTAGTAAATGAACATTTTTCATCAGACGATATAGAATTCACACCTTCTGAAGTATATAATTACTTTGTTTACGAAAGCTCAAATATCATTCGAACTAAAGAAATAATTGATGTTATAAAAGATATCATAGATCAAAGCATATCATTTATAAGCCTTGATCCGAAAAGACTAACGGTGTTAATATTGAAAACCAGAGATGAAGAAGCAATAAAATCACTGCTTAATCAATTATTTTCAAGAAACAGAAATGATGTATGGAATACGTATGACACATCCATAGCAATAACATATTTGATTCAAC
>CALEJX010000450.1 GCA_937898375.1 uncultured Ruminococcus sp. | reverse complement strand
CTCTTTCATTCCGCCTGTTGCCCAGTCGATTATTATTCCGCAGTAGCCGTGAGAATAAAAATCGGCAAAGAACTTAGCTTTATCAGAACGCTTTCTGGTTATGGCGACAGCGTGATAGAAAAATCTAATGAACAGCTTGTGCATGCTTCTGAAAAGATAATGCTCGAATATCTTTTCATTGCTTTTGAGCGTGTTTGAGTAAAAGCGCTTGTCTTTGAGCATATTTACGAGAAATCCCTCAAGGCGCTCATACCAGTTGTCATAGTTTACGCCTTTGGTTATGTCGGCAAAAAGCTCGTGAAGATAGATATAGCTCAGAAGTTCATATTTATCCTGAAAATGGTAATAAAAAGACTGGCGGTTAAGACCGCACTCGCCTGTTATATCGGATATGGATATTTTATCAAAGGGTTTTTGCTCGCAGAGTTTTTTCAGTGAATCACACAATGCACTTTTGGTTATTGCAGAGCTTGACATTTAACTACATTCCTTTCAAATTCCTAGCGACAAAAGGGCTTTTTTGAAGAAAAATCAGACTAAGTTGAATTAATGTCAAAAAAGCAGACAATTTGCACTAACTTCTATTATAACATACTTTTATGAAAATTCATTAACTTTTTATAAATATTTTATCATTATCATATTTTTTCACAGGGGGAAACGGCATGAAAAATGACATCATCACAGAATTTATAAATGGTCAAAGCTGTAGGGCGTATGAAGCCCTTGGGTCAGTGAAAACGGAAAACGCCATAAGATTTTCCACCTATGCGCCTCATGCAAGGAACGTTGAGCTTTGCCTGAATGGGGATATTATCCCTATGGAGCGTGACGAGCGTGGGGTATGGAGCGTTGAATGTTCCGCAAAAGAGGGAGATATATATCAGTATGTTATAACAACGCCAACTCTTGAAAAGCATTACCGCTCAGACCCTTTTGCAGTATACAGCGAGGTAAGACCTAAAAATGCGTCGGTGGTGTATGATATCGACAGCTACAGCTGGAATGC
>CALEJX010000449.1 GCA_937898375.1 uncultured Ruminococcus sp. | reverse complement strand
GACTTCATATATCTCCTTGCCGTCTGCATGGGCGGTGGTAAGAAGATAATTATCAAGACCCTTTTCTGAGTCAAAGTCAGAGTCCTGAATAAGCAGAGTATCGAGAGTGCTTGAAACAGCCCATGGTCTGTAGACCTCCAAGGCGGAGATATCCATGCCCCAATAGCCGAGATATGTTTGCAGGGCTGAATATGCTTCCTCGGAAATGTGCTGGCTGAGCTTTGTATCGTCATTATAAAGCATTTGCTTCATAAGATTTTTCATATACTCCCCGTCCTCCTTTGTGGAGGTTATATCGCACTCTACTGCAAGGATATCGGCGTTATTATAAGCGTTCGTTATAGCGTCAGGGAGCGGATAGCACTCGTCTTTCAGTGCATGGAAAGAGCCGAGCATTACCATTGTATTGCCCTCTGGTGAGGTCACTTTCCACATGGCAGGTTTGATACCGCTTGTATTTGTGTCGTCTGTTACAGCTGATGAGCTGTCGGAAGCACTGCTGTCAGGAGCAGAGGCAACAGAAGCTGTACTGCTCTCCTCACCTGTGGTGGTTGTATCAGCCGTAGTGTCGGCTGTTGTAGTTGTGGTCGCCTTTGAACTGCTGTCGGTCTGTGAGCTGTCAGACACCGCTCCGCATGAGCAGAGAAGTGCAGCGCACATTGCGGCGGCTGTTAAAAGGCTAAATGTTCTATGTATTTTTTTCATGTTTTTATCTCCTATCTTTATAGTTGTATTTTCAAGTATACCACACATCGAAGAAAATTTCAAGTATGGTTACAATTTTGTAATAGTCAGGCTTTATTCTCTCTGATACGCTTTTCTATTGTTTCCATATCTATGCCGTATTGTTTAAGGATAGTCTGGGCGAAGCTGTTGTCACGGGGCATTCCACGGACTATCTTATACTTTCGCTCGCCTGTTTCATCGTCTGCGTCGGCGACAATGCTTGCAAGCTTTGTTCTGAGCGTGCTGTCTTTGTTAAGCTCCACTGTCTTGTATGCGATATCCACAAGATGTGTGGCAAACACCCCTCTTACGCCCATTTTGCAGAATATCCTCAAAAGCTCACAGGCGACCTCAACGCACTCCCTAGGGGTGGTGCTTTGGATAGACTCGTTCATAAGAAGCAGGCTGTTTGCGGTGATAGTGTCGCTTATTTCACGGAACTCTTTTATCTCAGTGGTGAAACGGCTGGTGTCGATACCTGTTTTTTCCTCTTGCGGGAACTGAGTATAGATATAGTCCACAAGGGATATCTCGCAGTATGAAGCAGGCACATAAAGACCTGTCTGCGCCATTATCTGACACAGACCCACTGCACGGAGAAAAGTGGTCTTTCCGCCGTTGTTTGCACCTGTAAGCACATAAAAGCCCTCGCTGACACCGCCCATGGTGATATCGTTGGTAACAATGGCTTTTTTCTCCTTGTGGTCAAGATTATATATCCTAGCTTCACGGAAATAAACAGGGTCAAAGATATCCTTTATGACGGCTTTTCTCTCACCGGCAGGAAGAATTTTCGGACGGCACATTTTAAGCCCCTGATCTTCACAGGCTTCTATCACAGCCACTGCTCCCATGTAGTATTCAAGCTGATAATCTATATAGCGCATATCGGCAATGCCTGCTTTCTGATACTCCGCAAGCACCCTGTCTATCATTTTCACAAAAGTATCGGTAAGATTTCCAAGCTCGTCAAAAAGGGTCTTATCCACAGTGTTGATAAGCTTATCGTCCGACACCTCGCTGTCATTATACTTCTTTCTCAGATTTTTCACAACAGCCTTATCGTTGAACTTTGCCCCATGGTAAAGTATCCTGTCAACAAGGGACGGCTTTATATCGTAACGCTCTTTTGAAAGCTCTATAATGCCTGCTGAAACAGGAACGAGCCTTTCGTCAAGATTTATTGCAACTGTAACGCTTCGTATGCGGTCATAGAGCGCCTTTTTAAGCTCCTCTATCTCACCTTTCAGGGATATATAATGCTTGTCGCCGTAATGCTCCTCAAAGAACGCAAAGAGCCTTTTTACGCCCTCTGAACGTATCTTGTCTTCCATTTTCCCATAGAAATCGTGCATTATCTCCATGCACTGTATGTAAGCGTCAAAGCCGCTTATGGCATCGTCAAGCTGTGAAAAGCTGTCGGGAGTGGTGAGATTATAGATGTTCTTTCTGTCATTTTCCACCATGACGTTTATCACCTTGCGTATGGTGGCAGACAATGACGGAAGCCTTATGAAATCATCAAGGATATCAAGGCGGTAGTTTATTATCTCCTCATCGTCACAAACCTCACAAAAAAGCCTCATTACACGATACTGGTAATGGGGCGTGATGAAATCAGCCACCTTTTCAAGCTCCAGATTGTTTACAAACGCTCTGGGAAGTTTTTCAAGGGCGGCAGCTCTTTTTTTCATTGCGTTATGCTTTTCCACAGAGGGATAAAGCAGGTCAGCCACAGGGGCTATCATATCAAATTCGTCAAGTTTTGAAGCCATTTTCGTTTCCTCATTGGTCTTGGACAGGGGCTTTCAGGTCTATTATTATGCCCACCTTTGCAAGAGCCTTTGCCATAAGCTCCGCCGTCAGGGGGTAGATATCAGTTTTTCCGCACTCGTGGTCATACTCGTATCTGAAAAACTGCACATAGTTCTCCTGATAGTCCTCAGATGTATAAACTTTCCCCATGATATATTTATTTTTTATGGCATAATAGTTCACAGGCTTCAGCCTGAGAATAGCTTTCGGGTCGGCAGACATTTCAGATGTGAGAGTATCAAAGCCCTCGTCAACGTAGTTTATCTTGCGGCACTTCATATCCTTTATTTTCTTTTTCAGTGGCGGCTCGGTCTGAGCCTGCTTCTTTTTGAACAGTGAAAACATTTTTTACACACCAAGTCTTTCAAAAAGCTGTTTGCGGCAATCTTCTTCAAGCTTATCGTTTATAGGCGCAGGAATATACTTCTCCCCAAGCTTTCTGCTCATACAGTATGAGATAACATAGTCGCTGACCTTTGGATTTTTAGACAGGAGCGGACCATGGAGATATGTTGCGATAACGCTTTTTTCCATATAGCCCTCTGTACTGCTTTCAAACTCATTGCCATTGCCTGAGAGGACTTTACCGAAGGGCGACTTGACATTTGTGGTCTGTCCGCCGTGGTTTTCAAAGCCTATGACCTTGTATTTTTCTCCGTCAAGCTGAGCCTCGATAACGATATTACCGATACATCTGCACCTTTTATCGGTAGACGCCACAGTATAGTAATCAAAAAGCCCCAGCCCAGGCACTTTCTCGCCGTTTGAGTCCTTATAATACTGACCCATGAGCTGATAGCCGCCGCATATCATCAGGAAAAATGTTCCTGCCTTGTAAGCTTCCATTATACTGTCCTTGCAGGAAACAAGGTCGTCTGCAAGTATCTGCTGCTCAAAGTCAGCACCGCCGCCAAGATAGATGATATCATACTGAGTGAAATCAGTTTCCTTGTCGCCGATAAGGTGCTTTGAAACTTCAAGCTCTATGCCACGCATTTTACAGCGGTAAGAAAGCACTTCAACGTTGCCGCTGTCGCCGTAGAGGTCAAGCATATTAGGGTACATATGAAGAATTTTCAGCTTTTCCATTTTACTTTTCCTCCCCGTTTTCTTTCAGGCTCTTGTATCTTTTTATTGCCGCTCTTGTAGGCTGGATAGCAGTATAATTCGCTATGGCGAACTTATCTCCCTTTGTGGAGAAAAGAGCCGCTGTTGCTTCGTCAAGGTCAGGATAAACAAATATCTTGTCAGGGTCATAGCCTGAGCATTTTATTCTTATGGCGATATCATATGCTCTTGTACCAGAGGTCACAACTCTGTCAACGTTATTGAACACAGAGAAGTTTATATCCCATATCCAAGAAACGTCATGACCGTCTGCAAGGTTATCGTTAAGGACAAAAAGCAGTTCCTTTGAGCCCGCCTGCTCGTTCATCACACGCAGGGTCATGTTTGCGCCAACAGGGTTTTTGGCAAGGTTCACAAGCAGGCTGGAGCCGTCAACCTCAAAGCGTTCAAGTCTGCCGTTATTCACCTCGAAATGCTCGAATGTGTCATGCAGGATAGCCTTGTCAAAGTTATAAAGCTTTGCGGCGGTATAGACAGCCGCCATGTTATACATATAGTAGATACTGTTGTGAGCGGTCTTATAAGTCTCTCCGTCTGCTTCAAATGACGGCACAGTAAGGTCAACGTTCTTTATCTCCACCTCAGGCTCGATATTGCCAAAGCCGCATTTCGGACAATGGAACTTGCCGATATGAGAATACTGATAATAGTCATAGACAAGCTCAGTATCGCAGAACGGACAGAACTTGCCCTCGCCCACCTCATAAGGCTTATCAGTTGCGCCCTGATATCTGTCAACGCTGAAATAGTGGATATTCTTGTTATTAGGATTAGCAAGTCCAAGTCTTGCCACGTTAGGGTCATCGGCATTGAGAACAACGTTACCCTCAAATGTTTCAAGGAACTTTTTCACTTTGAGTATGAGCGTTTCCACCTCGCCGTTTCTGTCAAGCTGGTCACGGAAGAAGTTCAGAATAACAAGGGTCTGCAAATTGAGCTTTGAATACACCACAGGAACGTGTGACTCATCGGTTTCAAGCACGAGATAATCGGCGTGTACTCTGCCCCTCATATCGCAGTGATTGAGCAAAAGGGAGCATATGCCCGTATCAAGATTGTTGCCCTCAGGGTTTGTGATTATCTTCTTTCCGCCGCTTGCAAAAATATGGCTGAGATAGTTTGTAACAGATGTTTTGCCATTCGTGCCAGTGACAGCCACGATAGGACAATCCACCTTGAAAGCCTTTAGGCAGTCTTTATTTATAGTCCACAGCACAAGCCCCGGAAAGTTGCCTGCGTCTCTGCCAAGCAGGTGCAGAGTTTTTACCATAAGCTTGCCGAAAATAATGGTGAAAGCGTTTTTTAAACTCATTTATGTATCTCCTATTAATATAAAGTCGTATAGAATAATAATAGACCATAACGCCCATAATGTCAAGCATTTTAGCACTTTGCAAACAAAAAAAACACCGCACAAAGACGATAGGTGTCCCTTGTGCGGTGTTGACTTCTAGATGATCTTTGAAAGAAAATCTTTCAAGCGCTGATTTTCAGGGTGTGCAAAGAACTCTGACGGCTTGTTCTGCTCGAGTATCTTGCCGTCTGCCATGAACAGCACTCTTGAAGCAACTTCCCTTGCAAAACCCATTTCGTGGGTAACGACAACCATTGTCATGCCGTCGTTTGCAAGCTGTTTCATAAGCTCCAGCACCTCGCCCACCATTTCAGGGTCAAGTGCGGAAGTAGGCTCGTCAAAAAGCATTACCTCAGGATTCATTGCCAGTGAACGTGCGATCGCTATTCTCTGTTTCTGACCGCCTGAAAGCCTTGAAGGATACTCGTCAGCCTTGTCAGGCAGACCCACTCTTTCAAGAAGCTCCTCTGCCTTTCTGTCAGCTTCCTCGGCTGTCATAAGCCCAAGCTTCACAGGTGCAAGAGTGATATTCCTCTTTATTGTAAGATGCGGGAAAAGATTGAAATGCTGAAAAACCATGCCCATTCTCTGTCTAAGCTTATTCATTTCATGCTCGTTCGCCTGAGTGATGTTCTCTCCCTCGAAGAAAATGTCTCCCGAAGTCGGCTTTTCCATAAGGTTAAGACAGCGGAGAAAGGTGGATTTTCCTGAGCCTGACGGGCCAACGATAACGACCTTTTCGCCCTTGTCGATAGTTTCGTTTATATCTTTCAGCACTTCAACCTCGCCGAAAGACTTGCTGAGATGTTTAACGTCTATCACTTTGCGACAGCCTCCTTTCAAGCTTTCCTACCAAATGAGTAAGCACAACTACCATTATAAGGTAAATAAGTGCAACTGTTATAAGCGGCATGAACGCCGAGAACGTCTGAGAACGGATTATATCTCCGCCCTTTGTAAGATCCTGAATTGCGATATATCCTGCAACGGAAGTTTCTTTCAGCAAAACTATGCACTCGTTTGCAAGCGCAGGCAGAACAGTTTTGAAAGCCTGCGGCAGAACTATTGATATCATTGTCTGACGATAGCTAAGACCAAGGCTTCTTCCTGCTTCAAACTGACCGTTGTCAACTGACATGATACCCGAACGGACTATCTCAGCCACATATGCGCCCGAGTTCACGCCGAACGCAAGCACTGCCACAAGGGTCTTGTCTATGTTCACGCTTCCGAAGATAACAAAATATGTTATAAGAAGCTGAACTACCATAGGAGTTCCTCTTATTACTGTAAGATACACTCTGCAAAGGGCGTTAAGTATCTTCATTTTGCCTGTCTTATCATGGGTGGAGCGGACTATAGCCACAAGAAAGCCCAGCACAAAGCCGAGTATGACCGCAAAGAATGTTATGATAAGTGTTGTTTTAAGACCATTGGTAAGATAATGCCAACGATTTTCGTCCAAAAAATTCTGCTGGAAATCAGCGATCAATTTGTTCAATTCAGCACTTCCTGTTCTTTATCAAAATAATTTCGGCTGCCGCTCTACGACAGCCGAACAGTGAAAATTATTTCTTTCTTACGATTATTACCTGACTTGATGATGTGTAAGTGTCAGAGAAAAGAACGTTTTTCTCTCTGTCAGGTGTAACTGTCATGCCTGCAACGCCAACGTCTGCCTTACCTGACTGAACGGCTGAGATAATAGAATCAAATGCCATATCGTCTATTTTAAGCTCATAACCGAGCTTGTCGCAAACTGCCTGCATCATATCAGCGTCGATACCAACGACCTTATCGTTCTCCTTGCTCTCATATGGAGGAAACTCAGCATTCGTTGCCATTACAAGTGTTCCCTTATCTCTGCTAACATTGTCAGGTGACTTATATGGGTTCTTGCCAGCGTCCTCGCCAACGTAGTTTGCCTTGATAGCGTCAAGTGTTCCGTCAGCTTTAAGTTCTTTAAGAGCACCATTGATAGCTGTCTGAAGCTCAGTGTTGTCAAGCTTCATAGCGATAGCGTATTCTTCCTCAGCAAAAGGCTCGTCGAGGATCTCAAGATCGTCATTTTTCTCAACGAATACCTTAGCAGGCTCAGCGTCGATTATAACAGCGTCTATCTTGCCCTGCTTAAGAGCCTGAACAGCGTCAGCGCCCTTGTTGTATTTTTCTACCTTAGCGTCCTTAACGTCCTCGGCATAGATATCGCCTGTTGTTCCAAGCTGAACACCGATAGTCTTGCCCTCGAGGTCGTCAACGCTGTGAACTGTATTAGCAGGCACTCCGCAGCCTGCAAGCATTGTAACGCTCATTGCCACTGCAATAAGACCTGCTGCAAATTTCTTCATAATATACATCCTTTCAAAATTGATAGCGACAGCCCACCGATAACTGCTGCGCATAAACCTATACCATATATTATAACTGAACGCACGGCTTTTTGCAATAGTATTTATCAGGGATTTGATATATAATTTATGAATTTTTTGTTTTGCCAAACCATTTCAGCCAACAAAAAAAGAGGTATCCGCCGAATGGGGACACCTCTTGTATGCTTAATAGCTTGTCTAAAGGCGGGCGAACTACTTTTGATAGCTTAGAAATCCATTGTGAACTGAACTCTGTGGTTGCCGTCTGCGTCATCGTCTATCATTTCAGCCTTTACGATAGTGATAGGCGTAACTGGCTTTGACCGTGCGTTGTCTGAGCCTGTTGTTCTTTCCACTTTAAGGAAGTCGTCAACAACGTCCATGCCCTCTGTTACCATGCCAAAAGCCGCATACTGTCCGTCAAGGAAAGTATCATCATCGCTGTAGCAGATAAAGAACTGGCTTGAAGCACTGTCCATATCGTTGGCTCTTGCCATTGAAACAACGCCTCTTGTATGGCTCAGGTTGTTTTCAACGCCGTTTGCTGAGAACTCACCTTTGATAGTTTCCTTGCTTCCGCCTGTGCCGTCGCCGTTAGGGTCGCCGCCCTGTGCCATAAAGCCGTCAACAACTCTGTGGAAAGTAAGTCCGTCATAGAACTTTTCCTTTACCAGCTTCTCGAAATTCTCGCAGGTGATAGGTGCGTCATTGGCGTAAAGCGTGATGATGAACTTCTTGTCAGTATCAGCCGCCGAGGTCTGTGATGAGCTGTCGCTCTTATCTCCGCAAGCTGTAAGAATTGCGCAGGCAAGCACGCCTGCTGTGCAAAGAGCCAATGCTCTGAATAGCTTTTTAAGTTTCATTTTTTATCGTCCTTTCGATTATTACTAATAGCAGCTGCTCATTCGGTCTTGCTCAAAAAACAAAATGTAGGGGAACGGCTCAATTTCTGTTTCACAGAAATGCAATGTCCCGTTTTTTCGTTTCTTCCAATACTCTTATGGCAACTCACTGCCTTTTCACTAGCCTATTATAGCACCTCCCTGCGAAAAAATCAACAGCAGACCATGTTTTTCACAGAATTTTCATTATACAGAGCCTAAAGTTGGCTTATTTAATATTGATTTTTGTCCTATAATAGAGTATAATTATAATGTTTGTTTTTAAAGAAAAAATATAAAAAACTATGTTATGTATGGAGGACTGAACAAAAAATGGATAAGCTGAAAAAGGCTCTGCCCTTTATTATCCCGCCGCTGGCTGTATTGCTTATAATGGGATATGCTTTCTATAGGCACGGGCTTTACCCTTTCGGTGACGGCACTGTTTCATGGTGCGATATGTCACAGCAGGTGATACCACTGCTCACCGACTTCAAAGATATTTTCACAGGCAAGGACGGAATGTTCCTTAACTTCCACAACGCAGGAGGAATGGATCTGTGGGGCGTTTTCTTCTTCTTTATAGCAAGCCCCTATACTTTGCTTGTGCTTTTCGTTGACAAGGCTGACATCATCTACTTTGTGAACATTCTCACGGTGCTTAAAATGATGACGGCGGCTATCACAGCGCAGATATATTTCCGTTCCTGTCAGAAAAAGCTCGACCCTTACATTGGCGCTGTACTCAGCATCATATACGCATTCTGCGGATATGGAATGTTCTATTATCAGAACAACATTTGGCTCGACATGATGTATCTTTTCCCGCTCCTTATGGTGGCGTTCAAGGAGCTTTTCGAAAAAAAGCGCATTATCCCATACACTGTCATGCTCACCCTTATGATGATAGTAAACTATTACATCAGCTACATGATAGTTGTTTTCATACTGCTTTTCATGGCGCTTTGCTGTTGGCGTTACCGCAAGGAAGAAAAATACAAAGACGTTCCATGCAGATTTGTTATAGGCTCGCTCCTTGGTGCGCTTCTTTCGGCGGTGGTATGGATACCATGCTTTCTGCAGTTTTTGTCAAGCGGACGTTCAAAGTCAGTTATCCAACAGCTTGAGACTTCCTCATTCATCACAAACTACTACACAACTTTCTGCCTGCTGTTGTCAACAGCTTCGGTGATAGTGATAGTTGCGGTATTTCTTCTTGACGGCAAAAAGAGGAGCAAGCGTCTTAACACCGACCTTATAATGCTCTTTTTGATGCTCGTACCTATTATAATAGAGCCTGCAAACCTTATGTGGCACACGGGAAGCTATATGTCATTCCCATGCAGATATGCTTTCATCACCATATTCTTTGCACTTATCTGTGCAGGATATTTCCTCTCATCAGAAAATGCCGTAGCAAAAGAAAAGAAAAACTGCGACCACTTTGTTATTTTCCTGATACTTGCGGCGCTTATCTACGGCTTTTACAACTTCTCTGAGGGCTTTGTCGAAAATAACCGCACAGGAATGTCAAAATACACCGTAAGCCTTTGGCAGGACAGCACCGCCTTTGAGCTTTGCCTTGAATTTTTCATTGTGACGGCGGCTTTCTATACTGTTATCGTTCTGCTCCACAAAAAGGGCTGGATATCAAAGAAGATATTCGCTATTTTCCTTGCAATGTTCGTTGCGGCTGAGTCATACGCAAACGTGAACATTTATATGGTATCCCCTAGCATGAACAGCCCTCTCCGTGCGGCTAATCATCAGAAGATAATGGATCTTTCAGACAGGCTTTATGAAACAGAGGGCTTTTACAGAGTAAAGACCTCGAGCAAGCTTTTCGAGGTCAATCTCGTTGGCTCAATGGGCTACAATTCCCTCAGCCACTACACATCTCTCACAAGCCGTGATTATATGTACATGATGAAACAGCTTGGCTATTCCTCCTACTGGATGGAGGTCGGCTCATACGGCGGAACGGAGCTTACGGACGCTTTGCTGTCGGTAAAATATCTTATCGAGAAAAACGCAGGCTCGGCTGACGCCGTATACTCAAACGACACCTACGAGATAGTGCCGACAGAATATTATCTGCCACTTGGCATTGTGACCGACGCTGACCTGAGCGGCAGCGAGGAACTTTCCACAGGCACAAGAAGCGATGTTCAGAAGAAGCTTTTTGAACAGCTTTTCGGCGGCAATGGCGACGAGCTTATAACCGATTATGAGTACGAAACCATTTACGGCGTGCAGGACGAAAGCACACTTAAGCCGACCTACACTCTCAACACCACAGGCGAGGTAGCCTACATGGACTACAGCATAGATGTAACAGACAAGCAGACACTTTATTTTGACTGCTTTGACAAGTTGTCAAACAGCCTCAGCGAGGATATAAACGGAAGCTTCATGGTGACAGTGAATGGTCAGATAAAGCAGACGGACTATCCGTCGCAGTCAAGCAATGGGCTTTTAAAGCTTGGCGAGTTTGAGAACGAACACGTCAACGTGCGTGTGACCTTGAAAAAAGACATTACAAACTGCCGTTCCTACGGCGTTTTCGGACTTCACCACAATGTGCTTGAAAAGGCGCTTGAACAGGTGCAGACCGCAGGGCTTACAGACAATGACGGCAAGCTGTCAGGAAGCGTAACTGCAAAGGCAGGACAGAAATGCGTGCTTCAGATACCTTATCAAGAGGGTCTGAAAATAAAGGTGAACGGCAAGGCTGTTTCCTATGACAAAGTTTTCGGCGACCTTGTAAGCTTTGACTTGCAGGAGGGTGAGAACGCCATAACAGTAACAAGCGTGCCAAAGGGCTTTTATGCAGGTCTTGCGCTGACTATCGCAGGCATTGCGCTGACAGTGGGATATTTTCTCATAAGAAAGAAGCTGAAATTTAGCGAGACTTTGGAAACTGCCGCACTTGTGGCTGTTATCGGCGCAGGAACTATCGTAATGATAGTGGTTTACATCGCTCCGTGCATACTGAATATTTACAGCTGATAATACAAAAAAGGTCATTATTGTAGGGGCGAACAGTGTTCGCCCGCCTTGGGACAGGCATTGTAATGATAAAATAAAAACTGCGGATAGTTTAAACACTGCCCGCAGTTCTTTTTAAATTACCTGTTGATAGCACAGGGCAGGCGGGCGACCAAAGGTCGCCCCTACATAACAAAACTGCGGATAGCATTTTGCCGTCCGCAGTTTTATTATTATCTGAATTTACTTATGCTCCTCCAGATACTTTTCTGTATCCATTGGATAGCATTTCAGGTTTGGAAGCTCGTCAAGGGTCAGAACTCTTTCGCTGTTATAGATCTTGTTCCACTCGTCAAATGTGGTATACTGATCTGAAAGCTGTTTATCTTTGATACAGAACTCGCCGTTCCAAGTGGAGAAGAATGCCCAGCGTGTGCCGTCATTGAATGCTCCGTCAGGGTCGAACATCGAGCCATTCTCTGTCATTGCGATTATCTTGTTTGTTGATGTGCTTGACTTCACAAGGTCATAATACCACTTCTGTGAAGAGCTGTCCTGCTCTGCCGGATAGCAGTCATAGCCCATGATGTCAACATATTCATCTCCAGGGTACCAATCAGGGTTCTGTGCGTTCCATACCCAGATTAGGTTGTTCAGACCATACTCGTTTGTGAACTTGTCATACATAAGCTTCCAAAGCTGAATGTATGCGTCCTTTCCTGCCGAGCCCCACCAGAACCATGCGTTGCCTGGGTACTTAGGGTCGCCTGCCGCCTCGTGGAGCGGTCTCCAAAGGATAGGCACATTTGCGTCTGCAAGCTCTTTGAGTACCCCTGCCATATGGTCAAGGTCAGCTATTATAGAATCGTAGCCCTCTTTGTCCTCGCCGTTAAGAGCCTTTGCAAGGTCGAAGTCTGTGTACTCAGAATAGAAGCCCTGCCACCATGCTCCGCCGTTCTTTTCGAGGTTTTTCTCAGGGGCATACCAGTGCCAGCAAAGTGAAACTATGCCGTTTTCATTGTTGTACCAATCCATAGCCTGCAATGGCACCATATCTCCGCCGCCTGCGCCATGTGCAAGTGCGCTGTTTGAGAGGTTTGAAACGTCAAGACCGAGTATCGCAGGGGTCTTGCCTGTGTGCTTCTTTATCTCTTTGAATTCACGGCTGTCCTTGCCCTCGTTATCTCCTGAGAACTGACCTGAGATAGTATACTTGCCGTAAACGTCTGTAAGGAAGTTGAAAAGTCTCTTTGCCTCATCGGAAGCGTTAGGATTTGAAAGCTGATTTGACACCTCATACTGTGAAAGATCGATAGCTGGGGCAGGAGTTATCTTTATCTTGTCGATATAGATATGACCATTGTCGCCCTTTATGCCTATCTTATGAGCACCCTCCTCGATAAGCACATTTTCAGCCACAGTGTCGCCAAACTCTGTTGTAGTAGATGTGAAGTTTGTGAGTGCCGCACCATCAACAGTGATAAGATTTGACTGGTTTTCAGCGTCAGCTGCCATTGTAAGAGTTATGTTATAGCTTCCCTTTGCAGGAAAATCTATCTCGAACTCCACCATATCTCCTGATGAGCCTATAGAAACGAAGCCGTCACCCGAAAACTTGCCAAGGAAGTTTTTATCAAGCACTGCCGCACCTCCCGAAAGAGTTCCCTTTTCCGCCTCGGACTCATAGCTGAAATCCTCCGGAACGTCATACTCTGTTGTTACGTCTGAAAGGTCGAGGTTGCCCATATCCTCAACGATAGGGGCTGTTGTGGTGGTAGTTTCGCCTGCTGACGAGCTGCCTGAACTGTTGTTTCCTGTGCTGCTGCAGCCTGCTGCCGCACAAGCGATAAGCACTGCCATAACAGCGGCGACTGTTCTTTTCATTATTTCACGCATAATGTTCTCCTTACCCTTAATATTTAAATATTCAAATTTTTATAAAACATACTTCTGCAAAATCTTTATCTGCAGGCTTCATGTTCCATACTTTTAAATATATCACATATAAAACCATTGTCAATAGCCGTTTTCAATGTTTAACATCATGTTCAAAATTGATAACGTTTACTTTTTCTTGGCTAAAAAAATATGAACCCAAACGCCGTCAGGTTCATATTTTTATATCAATATTTATTATTTTCTGAGAAACGTTCTGTATACCCAGCGAGTGAACTTCCTAGGGAATATAAACAGACCTAGCTGTAAAGCGCAAGGCATGAAAAAGTCACGGAAGCCTGTATATCCTGAGCGGTGTATTATCCACCTTACCCGAATGAAAGCCTTTGTATGCTCCCAGCTTTTGCGTGTGTCAACAGTGTTCTCGTCTATGCGGTAGCGCACAAGCACCTCTGGAATATTCTGTCCCTTTGCGCCATGCTGTAACATTCTTGCGATGAACTCATAGTCCTCGCATATTTTAAGGTCACTGTAGCCGCCTATCTTCTCTGCAAAGGACTTGCGAAAAGCCACAGACTGCCTGTTAAAAGGATTGCGGCGCTTTGAATATGCGGCGATATCTTTGTGCATGATAGGCACTTTTTTCACCGACACCACCTCGTCAGTGTCAGTGTCGAACTCCTCCACATATGTGCCGATGATATCAAGCTTAGGCTTCACTGCAAAAAGGGTCATCTGCTTCAAACAGCGGTTAGGGAGCGAGATATCGTCGCTGTCCATTTTCACGATGTAATCGCATTTACACGCCTTTATGCCCTCATTGTAAGCCTTTCCAACACCCACGTTCTCATCTATCTGAACGATATGAAAAATATGCTTGAACTCGTCCTGAAAAGACTTCACGATAATGTTAAGCTCGCAGGTGAGCTTGCCGTCGCACACGAGCACGAAATCAGAAGGAGGATATGACTGCATGAGCATAGACTCAAGGCTCTCGTTAAGGTTCTCAGGAAGCTCACGGTCATACACCGACATAAGCACGCTGTATTCAGGCAGCGTATATTTTCCCACATGATATGTCATAGAGTCCCTCCCCTGCATTATAATTAACTCAATTATACTATAACAGCGCCAAAAAGTCAACTATGACCAACAAAGTATACTATTATAATAACACAAAGGCAAAAAAAGACCGCCCCATTTGGAACGGTCTTGTAAGCTACTTTGAAAAATTAGCCAAGCTTCTTAGCAAGCTGTGATACCTTTCTTGCAGCAGCATTCTTGTGCATAATGCCCTTTGTGCAAGCCATATCTACCTTCTTGATAGCAGCTCTTACTACTTCTTCCTTGTTCTCTGCATTCTCAGCTACAGCAGCGTCAGCCTTCTTGAGTGCAGTTTTAAGATCAGACTTTACAGCCTTGTTTCTCATTGTCTTAGTGTTGATAACCTTGACTCTCTTCTTAGCGGATTTAATATTTGGCATACCGACACCTCCCTCATTCTGTATAAATT
>CALEJX010000448.1 GCA_937898375.1 uncultured Ruminococcus sp. | reverse complement strand
AGTCGGGTTGCACTCGATTGAAATATTTTTGGATGCAATTTCAAACTGCATACTATATTGGATCTGTGATAAAGTGTTTACCATTGATTTTGTAAAAGTGAATGATGTTTGTTCAGCGCCTTTTTCTCTGATATTAATATCAAAATGATATTTTGAATATATCTTAACAATATCATCATTATTCCGTATTTTATCGTCAATCGCCTCATTTTTACAACTGATCTTGTATTGATTTGAAACAAATTTAACAGATCCTGTGTTGAGTTCTCCCGAACGATATAGTTCAGGATTGTCGCCACGAAGTTTCCATGAATGAATATAATTACATATATCTATGGCGCCACTTTCATATATCATTTGATATAAAATATTGATCTCATTTAATAATTTTCTTCTGTCAGAAGTTGTTAGCTCAGCGTTAACGCTGTCAGCCTTGTAAATAAACCACACAAGATCATCAAGCATATCCTGTCGTGGCATTACTGTTGTAAAATTTCGTTTTTGGTAATAGCACATTGGATCTGTTCCTAGTGCAAGTGCATGCCCTAATCTGTCATTTATTTTCAAATCAAGAAAAAGGATAGCTTCATCTATGGCTCGCAAACCATCAATTATATCGTAAAAGTCTTCTCCAACATGATATGTTGCGTTGATATGCGGGGTATTTTCGTTTATAAATTTGCAATGATGATATGAGGTTATCATATTTTTCAAAAATCTAAATTCAGACGCCATAACTTCAGGTCGACAGCCGATCTCTGTTGACGCGGCGTCAATGCCGTATATTCTGTTGCGAAGTGAATTTTTTTCATTGAGAGCCTTAAAGATAGCTTCGGCTTGTTTATGAACTATCCTGCGGCATTCATGGTTTCTGCATGAAATGCTTAGAGTATTGTTATGTGATGCCGCTTTTATGTTCTTTTCAGCCTTTTTTATAAAATGTACCACATAGAAAAAGTTCTCATTGTTGATCTGTACAGTATCATTCTCATTAAGTATATGTTCTTCATGTAGAGGCATTTTGTTGTTTTCCATAATATGCCGATCTTTTTTGTTGATTGATCGGATAAGCAGATTGGAAGAACTTTTTGGTGCGATCCTTGCCTCAAGGAATTTAATATTCTGAGCTTTAAAAGTCAAATTAACAGCCAACTTGTCAGCGCACCGCTCATATAATTTATCGCCCTCAAATATAACGTCTTTTCTGTCCTGATATAATGAGAAATTGTTAAATCCTATACGATCATTCGATTGTATCATTTCGCCTCTAAAATATGCTTTGATTGCAAGATACAAGTAAAACATCTGCATTTGTATATTGTTAAATTGACCTAAATATACACTTTTGAAGCAATTATACAAAAAGAAACGTTCTCCTGTTAGTAAGGTCATTTCAATAGGCTGCTTAGAAATATTCATAGGTGAAGCATAATCTAGGACCTTGCCTGTTTTACTATCTTTTACTCCATAAATATATCTTGCTCTGTCTATTGCAGCAGAAGCTAGTCTGGGGTTTATTCTAAATTCACTGCGGATATATTTTACGATCTCTGCACTATTATAAGTTTCTATACACTCGTTGTCTGATGTTTCCATATTTGTTACTTCTGTATTTTGGATAGAGATCTTATTAAACAACCAGACACGAATAATTGCGGCTATTTTTATAAATGTACTCCAATTTATACTATTGTCGGCGCCATATATGTCCTTATCAAGAATGTTTTCAAATACTTTATCTGTCCTTCTGTTTATTTTTTCATAATGATTCATAAGGTATGCCCAAGACAGCGGAAATGTGGCTGTCGAACCATTTAAATGAAAATGATTTTCTGCCAAGCCCTTATCAAGGATAGCGTTTAGTCTGTTATTGTCATGCCCCATGACGGCAGGATATGTAAATGAAATCATATCACTATTATGAATTATATTGCTCTTGGCCATATAGGACATAGTAATAATATCTTGACCCATTTTATTGCTCGTTTTCCACCAATTCAGCAGATGTTCGTATTTGCACTTAGGAACAGTATTACTGCGTGTCAAGACAGTTTCGCCATATTTGTATAACAAATTAAAAATGTGAGAGGTGTTTTCTGACCTTGTTTCCTCAATGAACTTATGATATATATTTTTTATCTCATCATTGGAAATGTTTCTAAAAATGTTGTAAGAGGCATTTAAGAAAGCTTTTTCTGAAATATGATCGTATCTATATTCATTTGGCCGTGTAATATCAGAATGGTAAAAGTCTGTCATTGAGCATAGGTCATCATATATTTTCTTTATGGGCATTCTTCTAAATACGATCTCAATTGTTTTTATTTTGTTTTCCATTGTTTATTATACCTAGGATTCAGATGTTGCTTTTTGGATTATTTCATTCAGTTCTTTTCGTAAATCTGTTCTTTGTTTCACAGTTAATGTTTTTTCATTAGTTAATGAATACTCTTTTTCATAACGTGAAAATGTAGCTTTGAATGAAACGAGTATGGAAGTTTTTTTGATTTCTGCAATTGTTACTGATTTTTTTATTCTATTTTCATAGTGCTTACATAAATCATCCCATTTTGTAATTCTTGGGTTTCTCGCAAAAAAGTTTGGGTTATCATTATTTTTTTCACTCGACAGCTTAAGGTATAGATCAAAAGTTTCCAAATGTGCAGGCTCTTTATCAATTTCTTTAGGAATGGATAAAATAAAGTTGTATCGCTTGAAATTTTCCAAAAAGCCTTTTAAGAAATTAGCAAGTGTAGCTTTGCTTTTTTTGTAGTCTTTGTGCCTAAGCTGATCTGAAACAATATTAATAATGTTTTCAAAATTAAGAAGTTGGAACACTACATCGCTATTTTGTCTGCTAGCTTCTTGGATAAGATAAATAAAGCAGTATGAAACGTTAAAATAAATGGTAGTAAATTCAGCGTTGTTTTGGGACACTGTTTGTGAGTAATCAAAATTTGAATTTTTATATCCAGCAAAAGTAAAATATTTTAGATAAGACTTTTCTAATTCATCTTTAACATTTGTGGGATCCGCATTTTTCTGTTTTAACAGATCTTCATATTCTTTTAAGTTAACGTCAAATCTGCCTCTGCAAATCTTGGAGGTGGCGTTATTTGGAAATATTGCGGACACGCAATTTTTACCAATAAAGTCAGTGCCGATGAAATTAACAACGGAGGAATCATTCCAACGAGAAGTGTTATTGTTGTTAAGCATGCTCATAAAGTCGTTTATTGCAAAAATCATCATTTTCATTGTGTAAATGGTTTTTATTGCAAAAGTAAAGTTGATCATATCATTTGATTTGCTGCAATCATCAAGTGCGATAAGTGCATCCATAATATTTCCTAAAGAATATGCAAATGTATTGGATTCTGTTTGATCTAAAATCAATCGATTAATTCTTCCAATCAATGTTTCTTTATTTTCATTTGAATTAGTATGTTTTACCTCAATATTCTGTATAAATTCATCTAAGCTTTTAACTTTATTCTGAATTTCAATTAATGTTTGCGTGTGTGTTGTGTTGATCTTTGCGTTTATGATATGCATGAGTCTTTGTATATCATCATTATCAAAATGACTTTCGATCCAATTTGTTTTAAAATAATTGTAGAATGCATTAATGTTTTTATATAATGTTTCAATGCTTCTGAAATCATTACCGCCATTAAATATTGTGTATGTATTTTCCTGTGTGTCCTTTACTTTTTCCATGTTGGAAAGAAGTGCTAAAAGATTGACAAGCTCACGCATTGTTTTTGGAATTATTGGGTGGATCATTCCATTGAGATTGCTAGTATCGAACCATATGCCTGTTCTTTCATTTATCAAGTCGATGATCTGATTCTGAATATTTCCGTCATTGATTATTGATCTCTTCTTTTGGTCTTTGTAAATAATTTTCGGCATTCTTTCTGAAAGATCGCCCATATCAAGAGTTGGAAGATATATTCTTCTTGTTTCGGGAATAAGTTTCTCAAGATATTTTGATGCCATTGACGCAATCTCGT
>CALEJX010000447.1 GCA_937898375.1 uncultured Ruminococcus sp. | reverse complement strand
AATCAAGTGTAACATCTTTGGCACAACTAAAAGTCAGAGAGGATTCAACATTTAATAAGGATTATATAAATGGAAAATATGGGGCAATACCTATTTTTAAGAGTGCATTTGGGGAGGAAAAATAATGGGACGTACATTATTATCCCCACGGGAAATAGAAAATAAGGATCTGCATATAGGTAAAATTCTTATTTTTTGCGAAGGATCCACAGAAGAAAACTATTTTGATTTTTTCAAGAAAAAGATAAAAGACAAGTTCTCAAATATTGTAATTGAAACACAAAGGGTAGGTTCAAATGCAAGAGCGGTTTTAAACTATGCCGAGGATTTTCTATCAAAAGATCATAATATGACTGAATACTCTACCTATGAAAAATATTTGGCTTTTGATTGTGATGCGCCAGATGATATTCTTAAGGTTATTGAAGATGCAAAAGGATCTGATAATAACTATATACTGTTGATTTCAAGCCTGTTATTTGAATGTTGGTTATTAATGCATTTAGAAGATGTTGAGGCGCAGCCATTAAGAAAATCAGAAATTAGTATAAAACTTGAAAATCACCTTGATTTATTAGACTATGAAAAACATAAAGACGATGAAGGCTTGATTGCAAAAATAATAAAAGGAGATAGTAACCTTAAATACGCAATAGACAATGCAAAAAAACTAAAGCATAGTTACGAACAGAGTGGAAAGGGGATTGAAAAAATAATAAAAGAAAAGCTCCCTTACAGTTTGATGTTTGATTTGGTAGAACAACTTGCTATTGCAGCATCGAAATAACGTATTATTGACACCTAGGTAAAATATATACTTCGAGCTTTGAGTACCCCACATATTTTAAACGATTTTTTCGCGAAAAAAACTCCCCCATGCAGAAAATCTCTGCATGGGGGAGTTTACTTCATAAACGAAAGGATTTATTTCTTTGTAGTAACAGTTTTTGTAGCCGACCAAGCGCCATAATACTTTGTACCCTTGACAGTAGTATAAATTCTCATACGAACATAATACTTCTTGTTAGCTTTGAGCTTTGTAAAAGTCTTTGATGTTGTTGTTTTGTTTGTGATAGTGGACTTTGAAACGCTCTTGAATTTTGAGTCGGTGCTGTATTGTATCTCGTAGCCTGTTGCATGGTCTTTCTTTGACCAGCTTGCAGTAAAGCCCTTTGATTTAGCACTCAGCTTGTTTATCGTCTGCTTAGCAGGGTTGATCTTGAATGTTTTTGTTATTGTGCCTGTGTAACTGCCTTTGCCAACGATCTTTACTGTAGCAGTGCCGACCTTAGTATTGTTGCTGTAAGATACAGTGTAATCAGTGCCATTTTTCAGCGTCTTGCCATTAAATTTAACTGTGATCTTCTGTGTCTGAGCCTTGCCGGTGAACGTTTTTGTGGCAATGCCTGAAACTGTGGACTTTGTAAAGTTGTTCTTAATGCTGAAAGTTTTGATGATAGTGCCTGTATAGCTGCCTTTACCTACGATCTTGATCGTCGCAGTGCCGACTTTGGTATTATTGCTGTAAGATACTGTATAATCTGTGCCGCCTTTCAGAGTCTTGCCATTAAATTTAACTGTGATCTTCTGTGTCTGAGCTTTGCCTGTGAACGCCTTTGTAGAGATGCCTGATACACTGGCTTTTGTAAAGTCATTCTTTATGCTGTAGGTCTTTGTGATAGTGCCTGTATAATTGCCCTTGCCTGTGATAGTTACCTTTGCTGTGCCGACCTTGGTGTTGTTGCTGTAAGAAACAGTGTAAGCAGTATCTTTCTTGAGTGTCTTTCCACCGATTTTTACAATAACAGACGGAGTTTTTGCCTTGCCGTCATAGACATAAGTCGAAGTGGAAAGTGTCACGCTTGCACTTGAAATGCTGGTCTTGGCAAGTGCAGGGATCTCAGCTGTTTCGAGGACTTCCTTGCAGACAGTACACTCTCTGTGCTTTGAGCCTTTAACTCCGATAGAAGCCGCTTTGTCGATTATCCAATTGCTGGAAGTGTGTTGTTCGTATGTAGTTCTCATTTCCTCAGCTACTTCTCCGCAAATCGTACAATATTTAACTTCAGCAATGTAATAGGTACAATCTCTAGTGCCGCTATCTACATAAGTCCATTCATCTTCCAGTGTATGACCCTTTGGTGGAATATATTCAGTATCTGATTCACCACATACTGTGCAAACTGTTTCTATATATCCAAAGTCTTCACAAGTAGGTTCAACAGTATTAGTTATGTAGTTATGCTCTACCATTGGGATAGACTCAGTATATGTATCTCCGCACTCACAAGTATAGGTCTTTTCGCCCTCTTCTGTGCAAGTCGGTTCTTTAGTTATAGCCTCGGTGTATGGGTGAGGCTTTCCATAGTACCAATGAATAGTTGCACGTTTCAGATAGTAATTGTTGTCGCTGATATTTATGCTGTTCCAATTATTTTTTAACCCTGTATATAAATATCACATAGGTTATAGCTGTCTTCAAATGCACCCTCGCCAATATCTTTAACGCTGGCTGGGAGAGTTATACTTGTGAAATTACAGCTTGAAAATGCACAAGAACCAATACTTACAAGTTTATCTGGGAAAATTATGCTTGTAAGCCTATTACAATTGCAAAATGCGTATTCGCCAATGCTTACAAGATCTTCTGGTAGTGATATATTTGTAAGGCT
>CALEJX010000446.1 GCA_937898375.1 uncultured Ruminococcus sp. | reverse complement strand
TACCTAGAGGTCAGGCTGGCGGCTTCACAATGAGCCTGCCTGTCAAGGATAAGTCCTATGTGAGCAAGAACGAGATGTATGACAACATCGTGGTACTTCTCGGCGGACGTGTAGCTGAAAAGCTCATTCTTGACGATATCTCAACAGGCGCTTCAAATGACCTTGAGAGGGCAACTTCCACAGCTAGAAATATGGTAACACGCTATGGCTTTAGCGATAACCTTGGACCTGTAGTATACGGTCAGGGCGAGCATGAAGTGTTCCTTGGCAGAGATTATACCAACACTACAAGCTACTCCGACAACGTTGCCGCAGAGATTGACAATGAAATAAGAGCGCTTATCGAAAGTGCGTTCACTGACGCTGAAAAGATACTCAACGAGCATATGGATAAGCTCCATGTTGTTGCTAAGTACCTTATGAAGTATGAAAAGGTAGACGGCGCAACATTCGAGAAGCTTATGACAGGCGAGCTTACAGAAAGCGAGTTCATGGGCGAGACTAATGATACACCAGAAGTTCAGGATACTCCTGAGATAGTTGATGATATTTCAGTTGAGGATAATTGATATAAAAGATCAGACGTGTAAAAGCGTCTGATTTTTTTGTTCTGTCTGCTTGATTTTGCCGTCAGGATAGTGTATAATAAGGGTAACTGTAAAATGCAGTATAGAACGGAGATAGCAAATGAACTTACTTTTTATCGGAGATGTCGTGGGACAAAGCGGCTGCGATTTTCTTGAAAGCAGAATGTATAAGCTAAAGCGTGAATATGATATAGATGTGACCGTGGTGAACGGTGAAAATTCCGCTCAGGGCAATGGTATCACGCCGCAGTCTTACAGACAGCTTCTCAACATGGGCGCTGACGTCGTAACAACAGGAAATCATTCTTTCAGGCGACGTGAAGCCGAGGAGCTTTATGATACCAACGAGCAGCTTTTGCGCCCTGCCAATTACCCTGAGGGCGTTATGGGTCATGGGGTGACTTATATCGATATGTGCCCATATAAGATAGCTGTGATAAATCTTATGGGAACGATGTACATGGAAGCAGTGGAAAATCCTTTCAATTATGTCGATAAGCTTCTCGAAAGCATTGATACGCCTAACATAATCGTAGATTTTCATGCAGAAGCCACTTCTGAGAAAAAGGCTATGGGTTTTTATCTGCAAAAGCGCTGCACCGCCGTGCTTGGCACTCATACCCACGTTCAGACGGCTGACGAAACTATTTTGGGCGGACATACTGCCTACATAACTGACGTTGGAATGACAGGTCCTGAGCTTTCGGTACTTGGGGTCGATAGTGATATCGTCATAAACAAGTTCAAATACCGTACCCCTGTGAGGTTTTCAGAAAGCACTAACGATTGCTTTATAAACGGCGTTGTGGTAAATTTTGATGAAAAATCGGGAAAAGCAACAAATATACAGCGTGTTATTAAGCGATAATAACGAAAAGTATTAATAAAGCTTGAAATTTTATTATGTATC
>CALEJX010000445.1 GCA_937898375.1 uncultured Ruminococcus sp. | reverse complement strand
TCTGCGGCTGTATTCACAGAGGAGGGTCAGAAGCAGACCAGAGCGAACATTGAATACTATCAGAACAACGCTAAGGTAATGGCTTCCACACTTGACGAGCTTGGTATCAAGTACACAGGCGGCAAGAACTCACCATACATTTGGCTGAAATGCCCTAACAACATGGGCTCATGGGAGTTCTTTGATTATCTTCTTGAGAACGCAAATGTTGTTGGCACACCTGGTGCAGGCTTTGGCAAGAATGGCGAGGGCTGGTTCAGACTGACTGCTTTTGGTGACAAGGACAGGACTATTGAGGCTATGGAGAGGATAAAGAAATTGCTCTCTAAGTAGTGAGGAGTTAGGAGTGAGGAGTGAGGAATTATTCTTGCTTTTACTCTGATATTCTCGGATAGGTTTTATATGATTTTAAAAGGGCGGTTTTGACCGCTCTTTTTTTGTGTGATTTACTTTCTTTTTTTGTACAAACCATGTAGGGAAGCGGCGCAATTTCTGCTTTGCAGAAATACGACGTCCCATTCTGAGAGTGGCAACGTTTGGCTTTATCGTAAATTTGTGTAGACGTGCCGTGTGGAAAATGTTGTGCTGTGGGGTGTTGGAAAAACGCACCAAACATTGTGCGGATAACGCAAGAATGAGCAGACAAACAGGAACGGGACGTCGAGGGCGCCGTCCCCTACATTTTGATATTTTCCGATACAAGGTTGTTAAACCAAGGGGCGACCCAAGGTCGCCCCTACAGATTTACCAGCACATTCTACTGCCGCAAAATCGCTTCGCTCTTTGCGGGGTGGGTTTGTATAAGGATATAGAAAAGCGGTGCAGAGTTTTTGCTCCGACACCGCTTTGTTTTTTTCTTTAGTTTGTTATTCTTCTTTTGCTTTCTGCACCGCTTGGTCGGCTGTCGCCGAATGAGGCTCTGCCTCAAACTCCGACAGGGCTTTGCCCTGTACCCACAATGGGCTTTGCCCCTTGACCCCACAAGCCCTCTAGCGTCGGGCTTGT
>CALEJX010000444.1 GCA_937898375.1 uncultured Ruminococcus sp. | reverse complement strand
ACAGTATCTTACAATGGGTGTTGAGCTTGACGCAAAAGATTTTGGCATGACTTGTTTTGACGGCTGTATGGTATCTTTCAAGTACAGAATAAATCAGGACGCACAGGGCAAGCTGGTAGGTGACTCGGTATTTGCGTTCCCATGCACGGAGGAATATCAGAGGGTAACAAGCACGAATGTACAGCTTAAAATAAACACAGATGAGAGCAACAATGTAACGCAGTATGCGACAGCTCTTGTTCCTGTGCCTGACAACTGCGGAGCGACAAAGTTCGTATTTGAGATACCGGCTATCAAGAAAATGGATAAGACAGATGTACTTTACATTGACAATCTTGTGATAGACACACCATTGCAGAAGAGTGGAGAGGATCTACAGGTAATGAATCTTGACGGTTACAACAAGAGCGCCAAGGCGCAGGAGATAGTACAGGGCTTAAAGGTACAGCCTAAGTCCAACGGATTGAGCAGCACTTCTTCATCGGAAGCTGAGTCATCAAAGGGCATTGGAGTAGTTGGCATTGTAGTTATTGCGGTCGTAGTGGTAGTTATCGTTGGAGCTGTTGTTTTTGTTATCAAGAAGAAGAGATCGCAGTTCTATTGATTTTTTTGAATTTAAAATTTGAGAGACGGGTTTCGGCTCGTCTCTTTTTTTATTTTTTTCAAAATGAATATTTTCTCATGTCCGAGAAATAATAGCAATAGCCTAAAACGGCATATCTCAATCTGAAAGGAACTTTACTATGAAAAAATTGATCGCTATGCTCACTTGTCTCGGTCTTTGCGGCGTCATCCTCGCCGGCTGTTCGAGAAATGACGATAACTCAGGCTCTACTTCCTCTGGCGTTACTGCTACCACTACTTCAAAAAATGAGGTCACAAGCAGACGTGATGACAGCGACACCCTCATGAGCCATGTCGGCGACGGTATCAAGGACACTGTCAGCGGTGGGGCGGATATTATCGATGACACTGTCAGCACTGCGGAAAGCGTTGTTGACGATATCCTCAGATAAGCTGCACATATGCTTGCGGACTGCTCAGCCGTGATATTATTTCGGCTTGCGGCAGTCCGTTTTTTATTGCGAAATCGTATGATAAAACTCAAACGATATCAAAAATCAATGGTTGACTATTGATAAATTATTAACGCTAAATCATAATTAACTAATTATTTGACTAACTGTGAACAAAATGTAAAATCCATGTAAAATAAGTGTTTAAGTTTGCGGTTTGCTCTTTAAAAATGGAAGGCTGTGTGGTATAATGAAATACATCAGGCAGATATTTTCTGCTATTAAGAAAATGTAAAGATTTATGGTGGATTTCTTTATGAAAATCGGAGAAAATAAGTGAAAAATATAGGCTCTGAGCTTGGCGGTCTGCTGAAAAAAATATACTTATGGGGCGGCGTCATGGCTACTGTTTGCTGGGCGTTCACTTTGCTGTGGGGTTTTGACGTCACACAGCTCACGGGTTTTGCACTGGGCTGGGGCTATATGTGCCTTTGTATGTACTACCTTGGCGTGACCTGTGAAAAGGCTGTGGAGCTTGACGGAAAAAAGGCTAAGCGGACTATGCTTGGGTGCTACATGGCTAGGTACGGAGTGCTTTTTGTGCTTTGTGCGGCGGCAATGTTCACAAAGGCGGTGAGTGCGGTGGGGATACTTCTGCCGCAGTTTTATCCGAGGATAATTCTGTATGTCATACAGATAAGAGAAAGAAGGGATAAATAAATGTCAGGTATAGGAAACGGCCCTAAGATCGTGTTTGAGATAGGCAGTTTGAGAATTACTGAAACGGTGGTAATGGGTTGGCTCATTATTGTGGCGGTGCTGATACTGTGCTTATGGCTCACACATGACTTGAAAAAAGTGCCTGAGAAGAAGCGTCAGGTGGTTGCGGAAATGCTTGTGAACTTCGTCAACAACATGGTCAAGGAGAACATGGGCGTGAAGATGATGAAGTATGCCCCTTATATTGCTACGCTGCTTATTTATGCGGTGCTGGGCGCTCTTATCAGTATGATAGGACTTAGGTCTATGACGGCGGACATCAATGTTACTGCCACATGGGCGCTTATGACGTTCGTGCTTATCACATACAACAAGATAAAAGCGAACGGCTTCAAGGGCTATCTTAAAAGTTTCGCACAGCCTGTGGCTTTCATTCTGCCGCTGAATATCATCAGTGAGGTGGCAACTCCTGCATCTATGGCGTTCCGTCTGTTCGGCAACGTTGCAGGCGGCATGGTAATAACGGGACTCCTTTACGGGGCACTCGGCTCGCTGTCGTCGGCGCTTGGATTGACTTTTGAGGCAGGCTCATGGGCTTTCAGTGTATTTCAGGTAGGTATACCTGCGGTACTCAGCGTGTATTTTGACCTGTTCTCAGGGTGCATACAGGCTTATATTTTCTCGATGCTCACCATGGTAAACGTGGGTGCGGCTGCAGAAACTGAATAAACGTAATTTACCGCTAAATGCGGAAAGTATAAAAATGTAAATAACGGAGGTTTATCATTATGGAAAAGGCTATTCTTCTTGGCTGTTCAGCAATCGGCGCAGGACTTGCAATGATCGCAGGTATCGGACCTGGTATCGGTGAGGGCTACGCAGTAGGAAAGACTATCGAGGCTATCGCAAGACAGCCTGAAGCTAAGGGCGACTGCACAAGAACCATGTTCATAGGCGTTGCTATGGCTGAGTCAACAGGTATCTACGCATTCGTAGTTGCACTTATCCTGCTCTTTGCTAACCCATTTATCGGAAAGCTTTAATAAAAAGCTTCAAACAAGATTTGCTCTGCATTGGTGCGGAGGGGAGGTTGGATAAATGGTATTGGCAGCAGGCGATGTGACAGATTTTCTGTCAATAGATCTGACAACGATAATTGCGACTTTGCTCAATACGCTCATACTGTTTTTGGTACTCAAGCATTTTCTGTTCAATAAGGTGAACAAGGTAATCGAGGACAGGAAGAATGATGTTAAGGAAACTTACAGGCA
>CALEJX010000443.1 GCA_937898375.1 uncultured Ruminococcus sp. | reverse complement strand
ACAAAAACTGTGAACTTCAACATTCGTCCTGCCACGGTGACGGAGCTTAAAGTTTCTTCCACAGGTGAAAAGAGCGTTAAGCTTTCTTGGAAAAAGGTAGTGGGTGCTGACAGCTATGCTGTATACAGATACGACAGCACAAGCAAGAAATGGCAGAGAATAAAAACTGTTAAAGCTGCAAGCTACACTGACAGCGGACTTGCTCGTGCAAAGGGGTACAGTTACAAGGTAAAGGCTGTGAAAGTATCGGGCGGAAAGGAATACATTTCGGCTGACTACTCAAAGGCTGTGGAGGCTGTCACAAAGCCTGCAAAGGCTTCATGCACGGCTAAATCGGCAGGCAGCGGCAGCATTGAGGTATCATGGAAAGCTGTTGGGGGCGCAAGCGGATATGAGATATACTCATCTTCAAACGGCAGTGATTATGTGAAGTCGGCAAAGGTGGGCGGTTCACAAAAAAGCGCTATCGTATCGGGATTTGAGCCTTACTCACTTAGAATGGTAAAGATGAGGGCTTACAAAACTGTGAACGGAAAGACTTCTTACGGTGCTTTTTCGCAGGCTGTTATGGTTATTGTGAGGTAGGTTGGATACAGAAACATATGATATGAAACAGGCAGACGACAACCGATAGACGGCAGGCGGGCGACCAGAGGTCGCCCCTACATTATGTTGACACAAAAAAGGACAGCACTTTGAAAATGCTGTCCTTTTTCTATATTCATATGGGTCTATCTTTCCATTTTCCAGAACTCTACGGAGTATGGTTTAAGCTCACTGCCGCCGCCAAAATCGTGGGTAGTGCCTGTGAGAAGCTCCTGCGCCTGTCCGCAGCCTGCATCAAAGTGGGCTGTGAAAGGCTGGTCATCGGCGTTTATTGCAACGAGGACACGCTCGCCCTCGAACTCACGCTCGATTATACACTGTCTATTGGTGAGGACAGGTATTTTGATAGAGCCATAGCAAAGCGCCTTGCTGTTTTTGTGTATCTCTGCCATTTTTGAGATAAGCTCGGTGAGGTCGTTCCACTCAGGCTTTTCAAAGCTTACACGGAGCGCAGGGTCGCCCTCGCTCTTGTTTGCCTTTGTTCCCCACTCAGAGCCGTAATATACGCATGGGATACCCGGCATACCAAAGAGCATACCATAGATAAGCGGCAGGTGGCGCTCGTTTGTGAGCTGGCTTGCTATTCTTGAAACGTCATGGTTATCCACAAAGCACAGCAGGTGCATTCCTCTGTATCTGCACCAGTTCTCAGGTCCAAACTGATTTTTCAGAGAGTGGCATATCTCGAACATATTCATGCAGTTGAAGCTTGAATAAAGTCCCTTATAGCACTCGTAATTCGTGCAGGAATGGAGCATTTCTGGGTTTACCCACTGAGAATAGTCACCATGGAGAAGCTCGCCGATAAGGACGAAATCTTGCTTGAGCCAATCGCAATGCTGTCTGAGGCGCTTCAAGAAGTTTTTATCGAGGCAATATGCGACATCAAGGCGGAGTCCGTCTATATCAAACTCCTTGACCCAATTCGTTATGCACTCCAAGATATGGTCGACTACCTGCGGATTGTTAAGGTTTAATTTAACAAGGTCGAAGTGACCCTCCCAGCCCTCATACCAAAGTCCGTCATTATAGTTGCTGTTGCCGCCGAAATTGATATGGAACCAATCCTTGTATGATGAGTTCTCACGGTTTTTCA
>CALEJX010000442.1 GCA_937898375.1 uncultured Ruminococcus sp. | reverse complement strand
GCCACGGCGGACAACATCTCACAGCACGAATATCGTGCGGACAAGTGGGCGATAGAAAATCTGATACCGAAAAGCGAACTTATCAAAGCCATAAAGAAAAATCTCGACAGCATTTATCTGCTTGCGCAGCATTTTGATGTGAGCGAGGATTTTATGATAAAGGCGTGCAGGTATTATGGGGTCTATTTTGGATAGAAAAATACCGCCGAGGGTGGAGAACACTCTCGGCGGTGTTGGGTTTAGCGTGGGCTTTTGGCGTGTAGCTGTTTTGGGATGGCGATCGAGGTAAATCAAGAGCTGATCGTCTTGGAATTTTTATTCAGAAACAGATAAAGAACGGCAGCCAATGTGGTAATCGTTGTGAACGCAGCAATTATCACGGTCATATCCATTTCCTTATTTTCATAGCTTAATCGCAATGCATAATCGCCCTTAGGTATAACTGCGGAAACAAAACCGTCTGAAGTCTCTGACAGCTCAACATCTCCTACTGATTTTCCGTCTTGATATAATGTCAACTTGTAATTATCAACGTAGGTCATCGATATGACTATCTCGGTATCTTTATCAAAATTAGTATCAAAATTCAGCGTATCCAAATCTGCTTTTATCGGGATCTCAATATTATCCCCATAGGAACAGATAGGAGAAACCCCGTCTATTTCCATAAGTTCCATACCATGCGTCCAATCATGTATGTTTGATATCGTTAATTTAGGGCATTTTTCAATGACTTTGGTGAATGCTTCAATAGCCTTCGGACTATTTTTATCGACCAGAACATATTTTACTCCATTTGATATCATCTGTTCTTCAAACTTATTTATCCATTCGGGGTCTTTCATATATTGCAGATAACTTAATGGTGAGGCTACCATATTGCACATCATACCTTCATCTGCGATACTGCTCATTATTGCATCACTTTGATCAAAGCCTTTTTTGGAGAATATATTATCATAACCGTTTAAGGAAAACAAGCCATACTCAGTGCTGATATTTTTGGTAAAACCATAAAAACATATTTTAGAACTATATTCAACAGGGTTATTGGAATACGTCACATTGTCTCTATAGATCTTTCCAATCGTTAGAAATCTGTAATTATTGTCTATGTTGTTTTCATCAAGCAAGCTTTCAACTTCCGGTTTAATGTTCTTATAGTCCCAATAATCATAGTGCTTATTATTAATGTATTCATGATTGCCGGAGAGCATGAAATACAATATAACAACGAATGAAAAAATGACGCTTACCACTGACGCAATTATCGCTGTTTTATAATATTTTTTCATGCTGTCCAGCTTATATGCTCCCGTCACGATTATAAGCGGCATATAAATAAACGAACATTTATACAGAAAGCGAAATTCACGGATAAAAGGCATATGACCCAATATATCAGCAATGCCATGCCCACTTCCCTCTGCCATTATAACAAAAAACGCTGCTGCAAAAAGGAAGCAGTGCATAAGTTTCTCAGACTCGTTATATTTGTTCTGATTTTTTCCTTTTACAAAAAAGTAAATGTAGTATACTATGGCAGCAAGATATAATACAATATCTAGCTTTAGCACAAGAAACAGCAGGATTAAAAACAGCACACAGCTTGTTCTTAATTTAGGCGATGTCAGGTAATGAGTATCAGATCTCCGGTCACGCACTAACAAACACACAACGCTGACTGCTGTAAGAACAACAAGCACGGCATCTGCTATTGGCGAGTAATGATATTGCTCAAACATATAATATACAACTACTCTTAATGTCGCAAAGTAAAGCAAACCATACAACAACATTTTTTGCTTATTGCCTATTGGTCCATGTGAAGATAGCTTGTTAACAGCTAAACGTATACCACATTCTGTCTTTGCATACATTTTCTTTAAAATCGATGTGGCATACATAAGACAAAACCAAGCGAAAAAACCTAACCCAATATAGTTCATATAATAATCACGCATTACTGTTTTATTATTAAATAGAACTATATAAATAGGTTTAAAAACGCTTGAAATAGATATGCACTGTGAGAAGAAATCATTATTGCCATAGCCAGAAAGTATCAGACTTCTGTCACCTGAGACTTTCATAGAACCGATCATGATCCCGCATGACAGCCCTATAAATATTATCAAATTAGTCAGAAGCGGGACTAATTCTCTTAACTTTTTCTTTTGAACAGAAGCAACCACTTGAAAAATACAGTATACAATTACATAATAACAGCTGAATTGAACATGTCCCATTAACAGAGAAAAAGCTAAAACTATGCCGGGGATAAAATAGCGGGGCCTTTTAGAGCTTGTCTGAATAAAGATCCACATTAAGAATGGTATAAAAAAATAGCTATTAAAAGTAAAATAATAAAAGCTATGCAGAAAAAAGATTATACTTGTTGAATATGTAAGTATCGCTATTATTATCGTACTGCGCTTCAAATTTAATGTTCTCAGTATCTTATACACTATAAGATTACCAAGCATATACATGATTATTTCATAAACAATTAGAGTTTCAAGAAAGCCGTTCATAAGATAATGGCTTATAACATATGAAACATACATAAAAGGATTAAGCAAGCCATAATAACCGCTGCTGAAAATGTTTATCCCCTTGTACTGATAAAAATTCCAATATGGTATGCCCTTACCGCTGAAAATATTATCAAATGCTTTATTTATAACAGGTCCCCACTGAAGAATATTATCATCAGCATAAAGGGAACTTCTATTCCTTGACAAAATAACAGCAAAGAACAATATAGAATACAGCACTATTACAAGCACAGATATCATATTTTTTGTCTTATTTTTCATTGTGTCACCTTTCAAAAGCGTACTATTTTATATACCGCAGTTTCCGCATTACGGGCCGCTTGCAAACCAACGTCAGAATCTTCAAATATGATACTTTCATCAGGAGTGCAATGGAAATAGTTCATGGCATAAAGATACCCGTCAGGAAAAGGTTTTGTCTTATCTGTCATTTCCTGCGTGACCACCAGATCAAAAAAATCATCATGATCGAAAAACTTTAAAAGCTCTGAAGTATTGTTTCTTGATGCAGTTGTGATTATTGCGATCTTTATATCATTTTTCTTAAACAGTTCAGCTATCTTCAGAAGTGAAAAATTAGGACGTATAAAAGAGAAAAAGCTCTTATAATTATCACTTTTCCGTTTATGTATCAATTCTATATTTTCTTTATTCTCCACTCCTAAGAGGGGCAAAAAAGTCTTATAGCTTTTTCCCATACAATGCTCGTAAAAAAAGTCCTCACTTACGTCGCAGAAGCCGCTGCAGGCTTCTTTATAGGAAAGATAATTCGCCTTGTTCGTATCAAAAAGCGTACCGTCAAGATCAAACATTGCAAGCTTTAGTTCCGATCCTTTTGTCAATATTATCAAACTCCTCAAAAATATCATTTACGACCATTACAAGGCCTGCATAAAACATTGCTGCACGATCACTGTCATTATTTATTTTATACGGCATCAATCTCAGCCAATGCACTATCTCGTGAAAATATATGCTTTTGACTCTCTTGGCATCAAACGTGTCTTTTAAATACTTATCAAATCTTTTATACAATACGTCATATGACGTAGTTCTTGTTATCTTAAATGATATCTCATTTTTATTAACTTTGACCTTTGCTGTGTGCATAAAGAACTCATAATTTCCATGAAGCGATTGCAGAAGCTTTGAATAGTCAAGGTTAGGCGACGAATGGATATTTCCACCATTTGGATCAATAAGATAATACCCTTTGAGATAATTAGTATTGCACACAATATTTTCTACTGTCAGATCTCCATGAATATCTGAATAATAGTCATTTTCAAATATTTCTTTCCAAAAGTCAAAGGAGTATAATTTGTCAAGAAACATTGTCAGATTATCATATGTTTCACCGTTGATGACAAGCTTTTTATAGTTTGTCAATTCGCTCAAAACGTGTGCGTTCATTATTTTATCTATGTTGAACCTGATCTTTTTATCATAATACTGCCTTATGGTATCAGCGTCGGCAGCAGAAATATATTTCTGAGAATAATTGTTTTCTAGGTCGCTGACCACGCTCTCCATTATTCTCCAAGAACTTTCCAAAGGCATAGAATGTATGTGATCAAACAAACCTATAGAATCACCAAGATATGGCATATCATAGTAACAAACATTATTTTTCTGATACGCATCTGAGATCTCAGTAACATACAGCTGATCTTTATTATTTTGAAGCCACTTTACCTGTTCAAATAATTTTTCGCCGTCACTGCCAAAGGCATACTTCCGATACACCATTCTTCCATTTTTTATACATTGCAGAGTTGTTGCATTTGAACCAGCTGAACAGTTTCTCAATATAATAACGTCTTTATTTATTTCAAGAAAACGGTCAATATAGTTTTTATCACGGACATCTGAAAAATATATCTTCAAAAAGTCAAGGCTGCTGTTTTCATTTGTATATGGAATAATAAGCTCTCCTTTATTTTCAGAGCCACTTTTTTTGGATTTTTCAAAAAATGCGACCACTATTATAGACACACAAGTGAGAAAATTAAACAGCAGGAAAATAAAATAATAGTGAGAAAAGCCATGACGTACATAATCAGCAAATGGAGAATAAGAATCTATGCTGAACAAATTATTGAACACATCTACAAAAGACGTGTTGTTTAAGGAATTTGAATACATCAGATATGACAAAATATAGCAAGACCACATACAAAATGTTCTCAGAACAAGCTTTGTTTTGTCGATCTTTTTCACTGTATTGCGTATGGTACAGATAAAAGACCACACAAATTCTAAGATGCAAAGCTGGATCTTCGTATTAAATATCGAAGAAAATACAAGCACACACTTTTTAAAACGTTTGCTAAATGTAACTGACAACCAAAGAAAAAACAGTAGCAGTGCTGAAAAACCGGCGAAGAAAATAAAATTCATCAGATTTTTCCCTGAGGCAAAAAAAATCGTCCCGTAAATGAACGCCACAACGAAAACATCTAAGATCCTATCTATGATTATCACGGCAAGAGAAAATGCAGCACCATTTTTTAGTTTTTTGCCCATTATCACCGCTCTGACAATATCGCCCACATGAAATGGCAGAACATTATCCACCAAATAACCTATTCCTGTGCAAAACATCAAGTCTGAATCATGTGAATCTTCATAGACCGATATAAAACTTTTCCAACGTCTAGTTCTAAAAAAGTGTCCAAGAGTTATCACAACAAGCGCTGCTAAAAACATAAGAATGTTCATAGCAGCTCTCCAAATTCCGGTCTGTCAACTGCGTCATGATACTCAGCAGGTGTACCAAACGATATATGATAATCTGTACTAACTACGCCTGATATAAGTTTATTCTTTATCATGCTGTTATACACGCCGCTCATAAAATATTCACTATATTCGCACTCCGACAAATATCTCTTGGCGTTTTCAAGAAAAATGTCTTTATTTCTGAAATAATATGCTCCGCATATTGCATTGTCACTAATAACGACTTTCTCCTGAGTTCTAATAACAACACCATTTTCATCACACAAAGCATAGCTGAACTGCGGCAGGTCTGATTTGAACGTGAACAACAAGCCGTCATACTTTGCCACACTTTTTTCATCCATAGAATTGAACTCAGAGCAGCAAAACATGTGATCGCAATCGTTAAACAAGACAGGACGATCGTCATTGATATTTTCTACGCCTGCCATGCAGGTCAGCACTGCACCTGCAAGAACTTCAGGTATTACCTCCACCCTAGCCTGTGGAAAATACGATAATATGCGTTTTTCTATATCGAACTTCTCTATATGTTCTCTCAGTACAACAAAAGTAACATCACAATCTGGATTATACTTCAGTATGGACATAGTGGACCAATAGAAGAATGGTCTATTATTTATTTCGATCAATGGTTTAGGGACTACATACCCGTCATTGAAAAAGCGCTGTCCCTTGCCGCCCATTGGCATTACTAAATGGAAATTTTTCATTGTTCTCCCCCAACAGTATTATCAAAAATGATCTTTCCCTTATATATATCTTTTTTGCAGTAGGAATCTATATACTTCTTTTTGTTAAGCCTATATCGCAAAGCCATGACAAACAAATTATATGACAAATTAAATAATTTTGCATTTGATACCTGATCTTCCTCACGCCATGTGATTGGGTAAAATTTAAAATCAATATTATAATATGCTGAAAACAGCAGCATTTCGGCATTGAAATATAATGAATCTGACAGACCAATATAAAATTTACTTTTGAGCATTTTGGTGCAGTACATGTTAAGACCTGAACCCATATCTCTGATAGACTTTCCAGCTGCCAGTGAATAGATAAGATTAAAAACATGGTTTCCAAGTATACGCTTTTTTGAATAGCCTATCAGGCGAGATCTTGATTCAAATCTACCCCCTAAAACGCAATCAGCCCTTTTATAACTTCTCTTTTTCAAGATCGGCAAAAAGTCTCTGATATCCGCCTGATCGTCGCCATGGAGGACAATAACGTAATCAAAACCATTTTCTAAGGCATAGTTAAAAGCAACTTTGTGTGATCCGCCAAGATTAAAATTAGCATTATTATTTATTATCTTACAGGGAAGTTCTCTATGCTGCAAAAGGTAATCCTGTGTCACCTTTACTGTATTATCTGTGCTTAAATTGTTTACCACAATGATCTCATCAACATATGTAAGCACATCGTTATTGATCTGCGAAAGCACTCTTGTAATCTGCTTCTCACAATTATAGACAGGTATAAACACCATGATCTTATCTTTCTTCATAACGCTTCTCCTTCATCAATATATGACATATTACAGCTTGGAAATCGACCTCATAAAAATATAGTTGCACGAAAGCGTCAGCGGCGTCACCAAGATCTTAGATAACATTTTGCTGTATTTAACTATCAATGATATATCCGTTGATGCTGACAAAAATTTATTTACATAAGAGATCAGCAACGACGCCACCGTTATCATGATAAGCTGATACATTATATACAAAATATATTTGCACATTAATGGGATCTTTGAATTATCATGTATAAATATCTTTCTCGTAGAAACTATGAAAACAAATGTTGCGCCTATTATTGAGCTTGTAAAATTCGCATAAACAACACTGATATTTATTAGCTGCGTCATCATAAAGTAGGATATGAAATCAAGCACAAAACCTATTCCAGAAGTCAATACAAATTTTATTATCTTATCAAGGTCAAGCTTTTTCACATTAAAATCCCCATTATAAAACGTTTTCTGTTTCATGTATTATTTTAACACATCGTTAAGGAAAAATCAAGTGCTTTCGGATAATTAATCCAAAAAGAAAGCCTTTGTCATATTGCCCCTAGTATAGCTTTTTGGCTGTCAATTCCTTAAGAGTACCGATCTTATTGAACAGGTCTTTTGTTACATAGATCGTTATATATTTGTCATAGGTCTCAAATTTATAAGGTTTATAGAAATATATTCTCTTGACAGCCACATAATTATCAACGTCTATGTCAGGATATGCCTTAGTTATCTCACAACGCTCTATGACCACATCAGGCTCTCCCTGCTCACGCCACTTGGCAAATTCTTCTTCAGCTTCTTTCTGTGTATTAGCTCGGTAATACTGAAACGTTTTGTCATGTTTATCTACATTGAAATTATAAAAGATATTTTTATCAAAATATGGGCTTAATGCAACGGATATGCCCTGTAGATTTGGATAATCATACCACATATAATCTGATTCATCAACATCCCAAAAAGCGTCATCATCTATTTCACCATTAAGGACTTGCTGCCAATAGCCCATGATCTTATAATCATCAAGGTGGTATTCTTTTATAAAGTCAGCGGCTTCATCAAACCAATATGGATAGCGAATATCAAAATATGATGATGTACAGCTCCATGCAATTGGTATCAGCAACGGCAAAAATGCAATGGCTTTTACAACAATTTTAAGTTTACTTCCAAGCTTAGCCCATATTTTATTCATGTACTCAGGCAGCAGAACTTTGCCGTTTTCATCAACTATTATCCAAAGAATGAAGATCACAAACGCTGTTATAACGCCTATATGGTGCGGAGAAATATAAACAAAAGAACCGAATATGGAAAGCACTCCATATGGAAGCAAAAAAGTCAGCAGTTTTTTATTTCTGTATGTTATTGTCACAAAAAGTGCCACAAGCAGGATAGAAACAACGATAACAGGGATCTGGCTGACTATCTCACTTGGAACGCCAGCATAATTAAAGAACGATGTGATTATTGAATCAGAAAAGATCACAAAGCAAAACAGAATATTTATGTAGCTGAAGTCAAATTTCTTTTCTGTTTCGCTTGTCATTTTACCGCCAAGGTACACATTTTTATCCGGCACAATAGCCGCCATGACCAACAGCGCAAATATCAGCAGGCAAAACATAAACCAGCAACGGCGGTCTTTCAGTATGCCTGCAAGATTTCCGCACTTTTTATATTCAATGAAAATTTCTATGAGCCACACGATACACAGACAGCCTGCGATTATTATGCCATATGAATGTATAGCACACATGAGCGCAAGGCTCAAAAGATATTTTATAGGGTGTTCGTTTCTGTTTTTGTAGCAAACTGCCGCAAGAAAAATTGCCAGCACAAGTATGCAATAAGGTCTGCTTATAACGCCGTACTGATAAAAGAGGAAGAAGTTAAACGGCAACAGACAACGTATCAACTTTGGAAACGGCGACTTGAAAAGCAACACCGCTACTGCAAGAGTCATGAAAAAGATATTTACTATGGCAAGCGACAGTTCGTATGGTGCGCCAAGCTTGGCAAAGGGCAACAGTATCAAATGCCACAGCGGTGGGTGACCCTCATAGTGCGGTATCTCAAAAAGTATTTCTTTTAATGACCCCGAACGTGCTATCGCCCAAGCTTGCGCTTCATCAAACCAAGGCTCGTGAAAATACGTCACAGTGCAAACACCCAGCAGGTATATTATAAGCGTTATAATATCGCATTTTCCATGCTCTTTACTGAATGCCCAGCTTTTGAATTTTTCTTTCATTCATATCCTCCAAAAAAGTTATTGACACATAAATTATACCATTTATTAAGAAATTAGTCAATGTTTTCAGAAAACTTATTGCGACAAATATTGACAAGAAAACAAATGTGTGATAAAATTATCCTATGGCATACTGCAAAACGGTAGGCGGTTTAAATCATCCTCCAAAAGCCTCATGGCTAAGGAGGTGAGCGACACATGAGCGTTATGGAAGTCTTAACTTTACTTCTACTTATAACAAACATAATTGAGCTTATACTCAATGTCTGCAATAAAAAGAAATAACCGCCCCCACGTCCAATAGGTCGGTTATTTCTTAAAGAAAAAACTATATTGGAGGTAAACCGCTTACAGCAGTATGCCTCTTTTTGTTATCTTTATCATACCACAATCGTGGCAAATTGTCAAGTGTATTAAAACTTCACGCCCCAGCTAAAACTCTCAGGCAGATCGTCAATGCTTTTGGCAGGGTCAGGGTACTGCCCCACTATGCCTTTAGACCTTGGCGAACTTGAATCACACCACTGTGCAAGCTTGTATCTGCCGTCCTCGCCTGCTATCCAAAAAGCATAGCCTGCATTGTCGCCGTTGACGTTAAGTGCGTCATGGACCGCTTTTTCAAGCTTTTTTGAAGCGTCAGGCTCGGCGGTGCAGTCAACAACAGCCGTGCATGATTGAACGTCTATATTCTTTCCCTCGCACTGCATATCTGTCACAACAGCGTTTACAGTATTGAAAACTATCTTTGCGTTGCTGTTTGCACTTTTAAGCTTTGCCTTTCTGATATAGCCCATCATAGTTGGCACAAGAATAGCCGCAAGCACGCCGATTATGGCAATAACGACCACAAGCTCCACCAAAGTAAAGCCTTTTTTATTCATATCTTTCCCTCAATTCTTTCATCAAAATATTGATCCCCATTAAATATTTCGACAAGTATATTATACAAAATTTACCCGTTTTTGTCAAGGAAAAGACAAGCCATTTTGCGCATTTTTACCATTTGCACAAAGACAAACTATGCTTATTGGCTATTTCATATATTTTCAGACAAAAAAAGAACCGCTCGTTTGAGCGGTTCTTGAAAATTCAAAGTTAAAATTACCAGCTAGTAACCTTCGAACCGAATGCCTTGTTAG
>CALEJX010000441.1 GCA_937898375.1 uncultured Ruminococcus sp. | reverse complement strand
ACAACACATGGTTTGAGAGTAGTGTAATTTTATAGGGTAGTAAAACGAATGGTCACAATTTGGAGTGTCGAATATTGTTTGAGAGTAGTGTAATTTTATAGGGTAGTAAAACGGATTTGGGGACGTTGACGTGGAGTGTCGGGTTTGAGAGTAGTGTAATTTCACTGGATATTAATTATCCGTCATTTCAGAATAGAGATACAAAAGATTAAAGAAAACGTATATGTTTGCAAAAACAAGGGTTTTAGCAGATATAATTTCTACACCAATTATTCATATTTATACACCTTGACACTTTGTCTCGTCAGGGTGTATAATTTTTATAAGTGATAAAATTTATGATGATGTGTAAGGAGGATATATGAAGAAGTATCTTGATGAGAGCCTTTCAGCTCAGGAAAGAGCCGAAGCGCTTGTAAATGAAATGACTATTGAAGAAACGGCTTCACAGCTTAGATATGACGCTCCTGCTGTTGAGCGACTTGGTATTCCTGCATATAATTGGTGGAACGAGGGCATTCATGGGCTTGCCCGAAGCGGTACTGCCACAATGTTTCCGCAGGCAATAGGCCTTGCGGCTATGTTTGACACTGACCTTGTGTTCAAGGCAGCAGATATAACCTCTACAGAAGCTCGTGCCAAGTACAACGAGTATTCAAGGCGTGGCGACAGGGACATATACAAAGGTCTGACCCTTTGGGCGCCGAATATAAATATTTTCAGAGATCCACGCTGGGGCAGAGGTCACGAAACTTATGGTGAAGACCCTTATCTTACCGCCGAGTGCGGCAAGGCGTATGTAAAGGGCTTGCAGGGCAGCGGTAAGGTGCTGAAAACTGCCGCTTGTGCAAAGCACTTCGCAGTACATAGTGGACCTGAGGCTGTTCGCCATGAATTTAATGCGGAGGTTAGTTGGAAAGACCTTGAAGAAACCTATCTTTATGCTTTTAAAGAACTTGTAAAAGATGCAAAGGTCGAGGGTGTAATGGGCGCTTACAACCGTGTGAACGGTGAGCCGTCCTGTGCGAGTGAACTTCTTATGGGTAAGCTTGATAAATGGGGCTTTGACGGCTATTTTGTGTCCGATTGCTGGGCAATAAGAGATTTCCACGAACACCATATGGTGACATCTTCTCCCGTTGAATCCGCCGCAATGGCACTCAAGGCAGGCTGTAATGTGAACTGCGGCTGTACATATGTACACCTGCTCTCTGCTCTTGACAAGGGACTTGTTACAGAAGATGACATTAGAGCTTCCTGCGTTGCCCTTATGAGAACACGCATAAGACTTGGTATGTTTGACAAGTCAACGGAATATGACAGCATACCATATAGCGTTGTTTCCTGCCCTGAGCATAAAGCCGTATCCTATGAGTGTGCAGTAAAGTCTATGGTGCTGCTCAAAAACAAGGGCATTCTTCCCCTTGACAAAAAATCAGTATCAACTATCGCAGTGATAGGACCTAACGCAGACAGCAGAGCGGCTCTTGAAGGCAATTATAACGGCACTGCCGACAGGTATGTTACTTTCCTTGAGGGTATCGAGGACGCTTTTGACGGCAGAGTGCTTTATGCCGAGGGCTGTCATTTGTATAAGGACAGAGTGTCTGGTCTTGCGCAGGCAGGGGATAGATACGCCGAAGCTGAGGCGGCAGCGGCAAATTCTGATGTTGTTATACTTTGTGTTGGGCTTGACGCCACTATCGAGGGCGAGGAGGGCGACACAGGCAACGAATTTTCATCAGGTGACAAAAAAGATCTCAGGCTTCCTGAAAGCCAGCGTGAGCTTATAAAACGTGTTGCAAAGATCGGAAAGCCTATGATAGTAGTTTGTGCGGCAGGAAGCTCAATAAATATCGAATATGATTGCGACGCTCTTATACACGCATGGTATCCAGGCTCAGAGGGTGGCAAGGCTCTTGCGGATATTATCTTTGGTAAAGTATCTCCGTCAGGTAAATTACCTGTTACGTTCTATGGCAGTGCTGACAAGTTACCTGACTTTACGGATTATGCCATGTCGGACAGGACGTACAGATACACGAGAGATAATATTCTCTATCCGTTTGGCTATGGCTTAACTTATGGAAACGTCGCTGTTACGTCACTTGGTTGTGATAATGGCAAAGCAAATGTATCTGTAGAAAATAGAGGTGCTGATACCTATGAAGTTATAGAACTTTACATCAAACCACATTGTGACAATGCTCCGACATATCCTGTATTGTGCGGTTTCAAGAGAGTTTTCGTAAGAAAAGGTGAAAAACTTGACGTTGAATTTGAACTTTCTGACAAAGCTTTTACAACTGTGTCGGATATTGGAGAAAGAAAGCAGTTTGCAGAAAAGTTCACTCTCTATGCAGGCACACACCAGCCTGACGAACTTAGCTGCCAGCTCGGTGGCACAAACTGTCTGAGTATTGAGATAGAAAGATAATGAATAAAGATCTTACAAGTGGCAGTATCATAAGCTCGCTTCTTGCCTTTTCAGGGCCTATGATACTAGGTAATCTCCTCCAGCAGGTGTATAATATCGCTGATACGTTTATCGTCGGCAGATGTCTCGGAGAAAACGCCCTT
>CALEJX010000440.1 GCA_937898375.1 uncultured Ruminococcus sp. | reverse complement strand
AATTTCAAGAAATATGTGTTATAATGTATCTGCAAATTTGTTTGAGGGTGTTTTGTTGGACTTATAAATATAAATAAAGAAAAAAGCCGATATGAACATCTTTTGAACACAAAAGGGCGGTATTGTGTAAGCTGCCCGTTCTATTTTGAGCCGAATACTGCGGATAAAAATAAAAACACAGCGCAGTGGGAAGCTTTAAGGAGAAGTGTAAAAATTTATGGAGAAAGTAAAGCTTAACAGATTGTCTGAGCTTACTGCTATTGCGAGAAAAAGAGAGCTTACCGCCGAGGAGAAGTCTGAGCGTGAGGCTTTGAGAAACGAGTATCGCAGAAGCGTTATAGCTAACCTGACAGGTCAGCTTGAAGCCACGACGATCATTGAGCCGGACGGCTCAAGAATTAAGGTTTCGGATATGAAACGCAGCGGGGAGGATAAAATAAAGTGACAGGAGTTTCCAGACAGAAACAGAAGCTTTTGACCATGAAAAAGCTTTTTGAGACCAAGACAGACGAAAAGCACACCATTACAGGAAACAGGCTTATAGAGATACTGGGCGACTACGGCATAAAGGCTGAGCGTAAGACTATCTATGACGATATCAAGACCCTCTGCGACAGCGGAATGGATATCGAGATAACGAAGGACGGTCACTCCAACGCTTATTATCTTGCTCAAAGACTGTTTCAGGACGAGGAGCTGTATGTTCTTGCGGACGCAGTGGCTTCCAGCAGGTTTCTTACACAGAAGAAATCAAAGGAGCTGCTAAAGAAGATACAATCACTCACATCAGAACACAAGGCAAAGGATCTGCGCCGAATGGTCTATGTGTCAAACAGGACAAAGACTTTCAATGAGCAGATATACTATGCTATAAACAGCATACAAGAGGGCATTTTCGGCGGCTTCGAGATACGCTTTAAGTATTACGAATACACCGTTGAGAAGCGCAAACAGCTTCGTCACGGAGGCGAGGTGTATACAGTTTCGCCTTATTCTCTTGTTTGGGAGAACGACAATTATTACCTTGTGTGCTATTGCGAAAAGCATGAAAAGATATGCCGCTACAGAGTTGACAGAATGGCTCAGGTCACTGTTACAGATATCCCGAGGAGGGAGCTTTCCGAGGAGGAAAAGACTGAGGTCACAAACCGTCAGACTATCTACGGAATGTACGGCGGCGAGCTTATGACGCTGCAATTGCAGTTTGACAATAAGCTCATAGATGTTGTAATGGATCGTTTTGGTGAGAAAACCATATGTCACAAAAATTCCGACACGACCTTCTATATAAATGAGGAGGTGCAGGTCGCACCAACATTCTGGGGCTGGCTTTTCCAGTTCGGCTCACAGGCAAAGGTGCTTGGACCTGAAAGGGCAGTGGAAATGGCAAAGGACGCTATTTCAAACATTGCCGATTGTTACAAATAAAAATTTGGACAAGGATAAAAGAGCCGAGATATAAATAGGCAAACGTCTGCTGTAAAAGGCAGGCGTTTTTTTATTTGGCTGCACTACTTCACTATTGATTATAGCACATATGTTCGCACTTGTCAAGGTGCAATGTAAAATTTCCGTAAGACGTCGGCAAAAAGTTGACAGCACATGGGTGAATATGTTATAATATTTACACAAGCAAAGGCGCTTTGAGTACAAGATACCCAAAGCGCTATTTTTATAATAATACGATAACTGTCATATCTATATGTAGGGGCGAACAGTGTTCGCCCGCTGTCCACGCTTTTTGTTGTGAAAGGAGTGATACATTTGACCACAATGCTCATTTTATCTTCTGTGATAGTGCTGTGCTGTGTGTTTTTCAATAAAATATCGGATAAGTTCGGGCTTCCTGCATTGCTGGCGTTCATTCTCCTTGGAATGTTGTTCGGCTCTGACGGGCTTTTTAAAATAGAGTTTGATAACTATAAATTTGCCGAGGAGATATGCTCGGTGGGACTTGTTTTCATAATCTTCTACGGCGGCTTCGGCACGAAATGGAGCGAAGCCAAAAAGGTTGCAGGCAAGTCCCTCATACTTGCTTCCGCAGGCGTTTTGCTCACAGCCTTTGCAACAGGAGCATTCTGTAAGTTCGTGCTGGGCTTCGAGTGGCTGGAAAGTCTGCTTATAGGCGCTGTTATAAGCTCCACAGACGCCGCTTCAGTGTTCTCGGTGCTGAGAAGCAAAAAGCTGAACCTGCGCTACGGCACGGCTTCCATACTGGAGCTTGAAAGTGGAAGCAATGACCCTTGGGCTTATATGCTCACTGTCATTATACTCTCGATAATGAAAGGCGGCGCTACCGCAAGCGGTTTTGTTTTGAGCCTGCTTTCACAGGTGTTCTTTGGCGTAGGTTTCGGTGCGCTTATTTCGCTGGGTGCAGTGTATCTCATAAAGCGTGTGCGCTTTGACGCCGCAGGCTTTGACGCTATCTTTGTTACCGCCATAGCAATGCTTTCCTACGCTCTGCCCTCAGCGTTAGGCGGAAACGGCTATCTAAGCTGTTACATTGTGGGAATAGTTCTCGGCAACACAAAAATATCAGGCAAGACAGCCCTTGTGCATTTCTTTGACGGAATAACAGGCTTCACACAGATATTGCTGTTTTTCCTGCTGGGACTTTTGGCGTTCCCGTCACAAATGCCGTCAATATTACTTCCTGCGGCGGCGATAGCTTTGTTCCTTACATTCGTTGCAAGACCTGCGGCTGTCACTGTTATCATGAAGCCTTTTGGCGCAAATTGGAAGCAGATAGCCCTTATCTCGTGGGCAGGACTAAGAGGAGCGACCTCTATAGTTTTTGCTATCATGGCGACAGTTGATGACGCATACATGAAAAATGACGTTTTCCATATCGTTTTCTGTATCGTGCTTATGTCCATAGGTATTCAGGGTACGCTTCTGCCGCTGTTTGCTAAAAAGCTCGATATGATAGATGATGACGAGAATGTAATGCGCACGTTCAATGACTACAGCGACGAAACGGAAGTTCAGTTTATAAAGCTCTCCGTTCAGCCTGACAGCAGTTGGGCAGGGCGGAAGATAAAGGATATACCATTCCCAAGAGGTCTGCTCGTGGTGATGATACTCCGTGACAAAGAGAAGATAATACCGACAGGCAAAACCCAGATACTTGCAGGGGACGTTGTGGTGCTCAGTGCGGCAGGCTTTTATGACGACAGCCATTTTGTACTAAGCGAAATGAATCTTGATAAGCACCACGAGTGGTGCGGTTTGAAAGTATCGGAAATTACTATGTCAGAAGACAGCCTGATAGTAATGATAAAACGTCAGGGACGTATACTTATCCCGAACGGTAGACTGCGGCTCAAAGAGGGAGATGTGCTTGTTGTCACATCAGGATAGTTGATGTAAAGGCGGCGGAAAATTTCTGCCGTCTTTTTTACTCAAAAAATCAAGCACGGCAGGAAAAAGTATGCTATACTATAAGTACAGTAACGTTACTATATAATAAGAGGGGGCAGTGAAATGAGAAAAGAAGATCAGAACAGTTTCTGTGTTTTCACCACGGCGCTTGACTATATCGAGGAAAATCTGTGCAGTGAGTTCACACAGGAGGATATAGCCGCAGTGTGCTATTGTTCCCTGTCTGCGCTTCAAAAGCTTTGGAGATACGCCACCCACACAAGCCTTAAAGAGTATATCTCAAAAAGGCGTCTCACAAATGCAGGAATGGATCTTCTGAATACTCATATGACGGTCATGGATATCGCCATGAAGTATCAGTACAATTCCCACGAGGTCTTTACAAGGGCGTTCACAAAGCAGTGGGGCGTTGCACCCTCGGTGTTCAAGAAAGAATGGAACAAGAGCTGCGGACTTTTTCCAAAGCTCAACCGTGACTATTTAAAAGGAGCGTATTATATGGGTAACAAGAAATTTGACGTAACTGAACTTTTTGATTATCTTAACGAAAGAACAGGCACTTATGTGCTATGCTTTGACATTGTGGGGCTTATGAGGATAAATGACGATATCGGCAGGGAAGCAGGCGACAAGGTGATACTTGAGAGCCTTAAAAGGATAAACGCCGCCGCAGGAGAGGATATGCCTGTGCTGAGGATAGGCGGCGACGAGTTCGTTATGGTGACAGGGCTTGATGATGTCGACCAGGTGACAAAGATAGCGAAAGCTGTCATGGCGAAAAACGGCGCTGAAACTGCATACAAGGGCGGAACAGTGCCTGTATCCATAAGGTCGGGAGCGGTGATGATAAGAAAGCCGCTGAAATATTCAATGCTCTGTCATGATTTTGACGAGGTCATAAGCTTTGCGAGAAATGACGGAGAGGTGCATTTTGCACAGGCGGAGCAGAAATAAAGAGCAACAGCGAGGGCGGACAGTGGTCTGCCCTTGTTTT
>CALEJX010000439.1 GCA_937898375.1 uncultured Ruminococcus sp. | reverse complement strand
AAATTATCCTGACTTTTTTTCATTTTGGGTATTGACTTTTTATAGCTGGTCTTTCATTAAAGTATATCAATACCTACAACAACAGCCTTATCCTGTCCGCCGTAAGTTCTGATCTCATAGTTGACTTTGATTGCCATGTCGATAAGTGCGGAACTGTCGGGGAAAGTATCCTGCAATATCCTTGTAGGAACTTTCACAGCCTGCACAGCGTATCCTGTTACGCCGTTTTCTTCTTTAAGGCAAAACAGCGTGTAGTTATCCCACGGCTTGCCGTTTTTAAGCGTTCCTGAGTTTTTCTTAAATCCTTTGATTATGTACATAAACATACACTCCTTTCATTTACTGTACAATTATTTGTACTCTTTGCTATGTTTAGATATTACCACACATCAATCATAATGTCAATACAAATCAAGCTTTTTCGTATGTTTATATTTTTATAGGGTATTTTTTTGTACACATTGTACAACTAGCACGATTGTATTTTCTTTTTGAAATAAATTGCCTTTTTCCTGCACTCATATTCACCGCTAAGGAAATACTTAGCCATATGGATATTATAGCTATCAAGATACGGCTTGAGAAATTGGTGGGAAAGTACATACCTTTCAAGGCTGTCTGCTTCGTCACGGAACATCTTCGGATTGTCATAGTTTTTCATTTTCATTCGTCCTTTCGTTATGGTTGTAAGTTTTCATCTTTTTCAAGATTATACTTCAATTTATATGATTTGAGGTCTGTTTCCTCAAAAATCATGCCGACTTTATATGTAACTATCTTGTCGATACGTCTAACAAAGGCGTTCCACGTTTCATAGTACTTGTGCTGAATGGCTGTATACTGCTCTTCAAAGTTCCAATTTGATATGATGTACACCTTTGTAAAACAAGCTATCCTATTCATATATCTTGCAGGAAGTTCAAGAGGGTAGCCGTCAAGGTAGTTAAGCATATTATCAATAGGCAGGCTGTTTCTAAACTCCTCAAACACAATAACATCTTGCCCGTGGTAGCTATCAAAAGGGTGCTTGTAGTCGGTGATACGATAAACTTTATCATAGCCGTATTGCTCCATAACACTTCTTGTTTTACCTGTTCCCGATTGTCCGCAGATATATGTGACCTGAACATCACGAAACACGTTTCGCCACTTATCAAAGACGTATAAGTCACGAACTTTTTGCAGGCGGTCAATTTGGTTCCAAAGTTGCGGAAATTCTTCAAGAAGTCTGATATCGTCAGCACCTTCCTTTATACGTTGCAGAATATCTTCATTTGTAAGCTGTTTACCGCCTTTTGTTACACGCAGTTCGCCCCACTCCTGCACCTCGCCTATGCGAGTATCTGACTTCTTGCAATAGTCGCTTGCTTGTTGTGCTGTTCCGTTGGCGAACTCTCCGTGAAAGAACTGTGGAGGAAACATATTCTGCAAGGTTGTACCACGCTTACGATTTTTAAATTGGATAAATCCTTGAATGTGTTCGGTATTCTCGTTGTGACCTCGTTCACGCTGAAAGACGTAATAGTTTACTTCCTCATACTGCATAATGAAATTTATTACCTTATCATCAGTATCAAAGGTAAGGTCTTTAAATTTATCCTTTTCTCCACAGGTCTTGACCTTTGACGGATTATTTATTGTAAAACACCAATTACAAGACTGTTTCGGCATTGTTTTCACCTCTGTGCGATTATGTTTGTGCGTGTGCGATTGTTTTTGCATATGACCGCACAGCCGTAAACGGCGTATTTACTTGCCTTTCTGCCTGCTTGTGCGATTGTGCGATAGGGGGTAAAGGGTAATACTAACCTTTACCCCCTGCATACCTACTTCCGATTTTCTCAGATTTAGGCATAAAAAAATAGATGTGATACGTTTTGTAACACATCTATTGTAAACCTACACTTAAACCCCGCTCCTCACTTAACACCATGTTGCATTTTCCCCCAATTTGTGTTATACTATATTTATATATTTCCACTAAGGAGGTCATCTCTATGCTTCTTTCAGGTAAGACCGTCGTTCTCGGCGTCAGCGGCAGTATTGCGGCTTTTAAAGTCCCTACTTTAGTAAGGTTGCTCAAAAAGCAAGGCTGCAATGTTCAGGTACTCATGACACAGAACGCCACTCAATTTATTAACCCTATCACTTTTGAATCCCTCACAGGCAACAAGTGCCTTATAGATACTTTTGACAGAAATTTTCAATACAGTGTTGAACACGTTGCTCTTGCCAAGCAGGCTGACCTTGTTATGGTCGCTCCTGCGTCCGCTAACGTTATCGGCAAGATCGCTTACGGCATTGCTGACGATATGCTAACCACCACTGTCATGGCTTGCCCTTGCAAGAAAATGATTTCCCCTGCCATGAACCACAATATGTATCACAATCCTATCGTGCAGGACAATCTCCAGAAGCTTGAGCGTTTCGGCTACGAGATCATCGCTCCTGACAGAGGTATGCTTGCAAATGGTGATGACGGCGACGGCAGAATGCCTGAGCCTGAGGTGCTGTTTGAATACATTCTTCGTGAGCTTGCTTTTGACAAGGATCTTGCAGGCAAAAAAGTGCTTGTTACTGCGGGTGCGACCATGGAGGCTATCGACCCTGTGAGGTACATCACAAACCACTCTAGCGGAAAAATGGGCTGTGCATTAGCAAAGGCGGCTATGCTGAGAGGTGCGCAGGTTACGTTGGTGGCAGGTCACATGGAAGTTCAGCCGCCTATGTTCGTGGACGTTGTGAACGTAAAGTCTGCGGCAGATATGTTTGAAGCTGTCACAAAGCTTGCCCCTGAGCAGGATATTATCGTAAAGGCGGCGGCTGTGGCTGACTACTCCCCTGTTGCTGTGGCTGACAACAAGATAAAGAAGTCTGATGATGACATGAAGATAGAGCTAAAGCGCACACAGGATATCCTTGGCTATCTCGGTCAGCACAAACGTGACGGACAAGTCATATGCGGTTTTTCTATGGAAACGCAGGACGTTATCAAGAACTCTGAGAAAAAGCTCACCAACAAAAACTGCGATATGATATGCGCAAACTCTTTAAAGACCGCAGGCGCAGGCTTCAAGACGGACACCAATGTTATCACCCTTATCACTGAGGGCGGTGCTGTGGAATTGCCTATTATGACGAAAGAGCAAGCCGCTCACAGGATACTTGACGAGCTTGCGGCGATGATATAAGTGTACGATAATATGTACAGATAGACAGATCACGAAAGGAAATACGCCCATATGAAACGTATTGAGATATATGAAAACGGCATTAATATAGTATTTGAGATAACAGACGAGAACGAAGCGAAGCTTTTGCACTTCTCTGCTCTGCCTTTTGATGAAGCCAAGACGGCTTCATACATGGGCTTGAAAACATTCAGACCTGTGGAGATTCAGGCAAGCGGTATCGACCGCCCTCACGAGCGTCACGGCAACAAGTATATCGTCACTGCACCTGCATGGCGCATGAAGTTCAAGGACTTCCGTGATGTGAACAATGACCTTGGCAGAAAGCTTGAGCTTGTGACCTTTGACGAGGGCACGGGGCTTGAAGCGGTATCACACTATCAGTTTTACACAGGCACGTCTGTTGTGCGCTGTTGGACTACTCTTACAAACAAGGGCAGCGAGGTGCAGACCATTGAATATATGTCCTCATTTGCGCTGACGGGCGTGGAAAAAGAGGGGCTTAAAAAGCCTGAGGACAAGATGAAGATATGGGTATGCCACAACTCTTGGCAGCGTGAATTGCAGTGGTCTGACTACACCCTTGAACAGGTGGGGCTTGCTTCATCTGCGAAGCCTACAGAACAGCGTTCATCAAAGGTCTTTGCCTGCACAAATGTTGGTAACTGGTCGGCAAAAGAATACATACCAATGGGCGTGCTGGAAAACACAGAGGCAGGCTCTGTGCTTTTTTGGCAGATAGAGCATAACGGCTCATGGCACTGGGAGCTTTCTGACGTGGGCGGACACTTCTATTTACAGCTTTCAGGTCCGTCGGAGATAGAGTCACACTGGTACAAAGATCTTGCGCCTAACGAGAGCATAGAGAGCGTAAAATGTGCGGTAGGCTCAGTGGCAGGAAGCTTTGATGAAGCTATGGGCGAGCTGACGAAATACCGCAGAAAGATACGCCGCCGCAATAAGGATAATCAGCGGCTTGCGGTAATATTCAACGACTACATGAACTGTCTGTGGGGCGACCCTACGGCTGAAAAAGAGTTCCCGCTTGTGGACGCTGCGGCGGAGGCAGGCTGTGAATATTTCTGCATTGACGCAGGCTGGTATGCTGACGGCTTTTGGTGGGACGAGGTCGGAGAATGGAAAGAGAGCAGAAAGCGTTTTCCCAACGGCGTAAAGGAAGTTGCCGACTATATCCGCAAAAAGGGCATGATACCGGGCTTGTGGCTTGAAATAGAGGTCATGGGAATAAAATGTCCGCTTGTGGACACGGTTTGTGATGACAGCTGGTTTTTCACACGTCACGGCAAGAGGGTCTATGACCGAAGCCGTTATCAGCTCGATTTCAGAAACCCGAAAGTCCGTGCCCATGCTGACGAGGTAATAGACAGGCTCGTTTCGGAATACGGCATTGGCTACATAAAAATGGATTACAACATTGAACCTGGTATAGGCACTGAGCAGAACTGCGACAGCGTTGGCGAGGGTCTATGGGGTCATGAAAAGGCTTATCTTGAATGGCTTGACGGCGTTTTTGCACGTCACCCTGACCTTATTATAGAAAACTGCTCAAGCGGCGGTTTGCGAATGGACTATGCGATGCTTTCAAGATACTCCATTCAGTCAACCTCAGATCAGGACGATTACAAAAAATACTGCACCATTGCGGCAAACTCCCCTACTGCACTTTGCCCTGAGCAGTCGGCAATATGGGCTTACCCTATCACATCAGGAGACAGAGAAGAAGTTGTTTTCAACATGATAAACGCAATGCTTCTGCGTATCCACCAAAGCGGACACCTTGGCAACATAGACCCTGAGCGCAAGGCGCTTGTAAAGGAAGCTATCAGCGTTTACAAGAAGATAAGGGCGGACATTAAGGAAGCAGTGCCGTTCTGGAGTTTGGGACTATCCAAATTTTCGGACGATTGGGTGTCTCTCGGTCTTAGAAACGGCAACAAGGCTTATCTTGCCGTATGGAGGAGAGAGGGCAAGAGCGACACCTGCGTTTTGCCTATAGATTTTCTCAAGGGCGCCCCCGCAAAGGTGAAGTGCATTTATCCTGATTTCAGCGTTACGCCTGTGGAGTTTTCAAAGGCGACAGGCAATGTTTCAGTGAAGTTTGACAGACCTTATATGGCTAGACTTTTTGAGATAGAGTGGTAAAAATACGGGCTTGATAGGGTTTCTGTAGTTTGTGCAAAAAATGCGGGCGAACGATGTTCGCCCGTTGGATCACTGATTGCCCTATCGGCTAAACCTATATGCTGTGGGAGATTTGCTACCTGCCAATAAGCGTAACTTTCCCCCACACTGCGCCTTTTGTCTTGTCCGATTTTACGGACAGTTGTTCACCTGCGGGTGATATTATCGCCGATATTCCGCAGTTTCCTGCACGGAGGACATATCTTCTGTTTTCAACGGCTCGCATTATGCAGTGGCGGTAATGCTGTTCTCGGGCGGAGCTTTTGCCAAACCATGAATCGTTGGTGGAGACGCATATTATCTGTGCGCCCTGCTCTTTCTGCTGGCTCACAAGGCTTGGGAAAATGGTCTCTATGCAGATAACAGAGCCTATGGTCATGCCGTCTGATGTGAGTGGCTTGGTGCGGCTTTTGTCTGCACATTCGCTCATGGTGTCAAGATGGAAAATGCCAGCAAATGGGGTCTTTTCACCGAACGGCACAAGCACTTGTTTGAGGTAGGGCGAAGATACAATGCCGTTTTTATCATAGGCGAAAAGGGCGTTGTAGTCCTTGCCGTTTTCAAGATAGAACGAGCCTGTGACAAGGGTACAGCCATGGGCGGCGGCAAAGTCAGATATGAGTGAAAATTCTTTTAGCTGTTCGTCATAGTCTTTTGGCACGGCAGTTTCGGGGAGCAAAACAAGATCGGTACCCCACTGCCAACAGCTTTCCATTATAGAAAGGTAGGAGCGTGCCGAGTCGAGGGCTTTGCGCCGTGATTTATCCCTGCCCTCTAGGCTATCCTGTGCGCAGATAACGTCTATCTGAGGGTAGATTTTGTCGAGCTTTTTGTCGAGGTTTACAGAGTAAAACCCGTAGGCTAGATTTGCGCCCTGCAAAAGCAGTGCAAAGGCGGTATAGGCAAAACGCTTTTTGCCTGTGTATATCTCGCCGTGAAGTCCGTTCAGCAGGAAGATCAAAAAGCTTGTTAGGCGACAGCTTATGAGCGTGGCGGATTGCATAAGCAGCGGCGAGCTTGTTACAGTGAGCCATGCCGCAGACCATGGGAACGCCAAAAATGGCACTTTTTCTTGAAGCCACTCCCCTGCTGTCAAAAGCAGGCAGAGCAAGACTATCTCAGACAGGCGGTGTTTAAGGTGAAAACGTATGGGCAAGAAAAGGCTTAGGGGGAGATACATAAGGATACACTCCCACAGGGCAAGACCCAGCCATGCCAGCACAGCTAGAGGTATTGCAACGAATGGTGGAAGAGGACATATTTTCCATATGGTGAGCATAAAAGTGAGCTGAAAAAGGTAATAAGGCGCAAAAAAGCACACAAAATCAAGTCTGAAAGCCCTTTTTTCATGGCAGGCTGACAGGGAATGCACCATTGGCGCAAAGATAAAAAACGCAAGCCACGGCAAATTCAGAGTGGATTGCATAAGGGCGCTCACTGCACCTGTGAGGACTAAGAGCGCTCTCCGTGAGGTTTTGGGTTCAATTATTTTCGAGATATTCATGTAAATATTATGACCCGAAAGGCGCACAACATTCACAAAACTAAAAAGGGAGGCAGTAAATTGGAGATTTTTATTCCGCAGTTTGTCAGGACGGCTCTCGACAGGCTGAACGAGTGCGGCTATGAGGGCTATATAGTCGGCGGCTGTGTAAGAGACAGCTTGCTTGGTAAAAAGCCCCATGATTACGATGTTTGCACCAACTGCACCCCTGACAAAATGCTTGAAGTTTTCGCAAATTTCCGCACCATTGAAACGGGGCTGAAGCACGGCACGCTCACTGTTTTGATAGAGAGCGAGCCTGTGGAGATAACCTGTTATCGCAGTGACGGAGAGTATATAGGGCATAGAAAGCTCGCTGGAGGAGGACTTAAAGCGCCGTGATTTCACTGTAAACGCCATGGCGTATTCGCCGAAAGAGGGGCTCATGGACCTTTACGGCGGACAAGATGATCTTGCAAAGGGCGTTATAAAATGCGTTGGCGAGCCTGAAAAGCGCTTTGATGAGGACGCTTTGCGCATACTCAGAGGGCTGAGGTTTTCTTCATGCCTAGGGTTTGATATCGAGGAAAAGACTTCAAAGGCTATCCTTGAACAGCGTGAGCTTTTAAAAAGCATTTCCGCAGAGCGCATTGCTACAGAGCTTAAAAAGCTTCTGTGCGGAAAGGGTGCAAGGCGTATCTTGCTTGACTATCGTGAAGTCATAGCGGTGTTCATACCTGAGCTTCGGGAGAGCTTTGATTTCAAGCAGAACAATCCACACCATTTTCTTGATGTTTACGGTCACATTTGTTTGAGCGTTGAGAACGTCAGACCGCAGTGGCAGATGAGGCTTACAATGCTTCTGCACGATATCGGCAAGCCGAGAATGCACACTGTTGACGAGAACGGCATTTCTCACTTTAAAAAGCACCAGTTCGAGGGTGCTTACATGGCTGAGAAGATACTCAAAAGGCTTAGGATAGACAACGCTTCGGCAAAGTATATTTTCGAGCTTATATGGGAGCATGACAACAGGATACCTGCCACGAAGAAGACTGTGCGGAGATTTATGGCTCAGCATGACTTTGACTTTGTTATGGATTATCTGGAGGTGCGCAGGGCTGACACCTATGCGCAGTCGGACTACAAGCGGCAGGAAAAGCTTGCAGAGCTTGACCATATCGCAGAGCTTGCAATGGAGATAAAAGAGAACAACGAGTGCGTTCACATTTGCGACCTTGACATAAACGGCAAGGATCTGATACAAATGGGCTTTGGCGGCAAGGATATAGGCATTGGTCTGGAGCTTGCTCTGAACGGCGTTATAGACGAAAAGGTAGAAAACAAAAAAGAGGAGCTGAAAAGCTACATTGAAAGCAACTTCAAAAGGCAGGATAAAGGTAATACTTAAAGGGTTGGCGCTTGTGCTGTGGTGCGTGGTGATTTTCATGTTCTCGGCAAACAATGCTGACGAGTCAAACAAGCAATCCAATGCGGTTTTTAACGCAGTGATAGAATTTGTCAATCCTGTATATGACAGCCTTGACCCTGCGGCGCAGGCAGAATACAAGGACGCTGTGACGTTCATCATAAGAAAGCTTGCACATTTCAGCGAATATGCTCTGCTTGGAATATTGGCTTTTATCAATCTATCGAGGGTGAAAAAGCTTAGATACAGGGGGCTTTTTGCGGCGGTATTTTCTTGTATCTATGCTTCAAGCGACGAGATACATCAGCTTTTTGTACCGGGACGTGCAGGACAGGTGCGTGATGTTCTTATCGACACAAGCGGCGCAGTGACAGGAATTTTACTTGCGATACTGATACGAAAAATATGGCTGAAAAGCCGTGAGAAAAAGGCATAAAAAATATCCGTGGGGGCATTTCGCTCTCACGGATATTTTATTCTAGCAAAACCTATTGCAAATTATATCGTGACCCATTGGTATCGCCTCTTTCAAAGCCTTGGCTTTACTTAAATTACTTTATCTCGAGTCTTTTGGTTTCAGGCTTAGCCTCCTGCATCTTTGGCAGGTCAAGGGTCAGGATACCATTCTTGTACTCTGCGGCGATCTTGTCGGTATCGATGCCTGTAAGGTCAAAGCTTCTCTGATAAGAACCATATGTCCTCTCACGGCGGATATACTTATCTTTCTTATCCTCTGTCTCTGCCTTATGCTCGGCGGTAAGAACAAGATTGTTGCCTGAGATATCAAGCTTGATGTCGTCCTTATCGAAGCCCGGAAGCTCAGCTTCCATTACATATTTGTCGCCCTCGTCCTTGATATCGGTCTTGAAGCTCTGGAGTGTATTTCCTCCAAAGAAGTCATTCTCAAAATCGTGGAATGCGTTAAACAGGTCGTAGCTCTTTCTTTCAAATGGTGTAAGTCCAAACATATAAATTCCTCCTTGATGTGTTATATCTTAATTTGTCTTGTAAGCTTTTATCATTTATTCTGTTCTTCCATTGGTATCATTTCCTTTCTTCATTGTCTATATGATACCCCTGCCATATGTTCATTGTGTGAAAATAATGTGAACATTTTCTGAAACTTAGCACTCTTATCATGCAAGTGCTAGCATATTGATTTTGTGAGTGCTAAAGCAAAATAAACGGAGCAATGACAGGCGGGCGACCTCAGGTCGCCCCTACGAAAAAACAGCGTATCTACGCCATTTGTAGGGGACGGCGTCCTCGACGTCCCATTTCTTTGTTATTCGCCCACCTATTAGGCTACAATAACTATCACGGCTTATCGAAGCGGTCTTTTAGAAGCTTCAAGGCTTTTTTCTCTATCCTTGAAACATAGGAACGTGAGATACCAAGGCGTTTGGCGACTTCACGCTGGGGCAGCTGCGGCTGACCGAAAAGCCCATAGCGCAAGGTGACTATCTGCCTTTCACGTTCGTCAAGGGAGCTTTCGATATAGCGGTAGAGCTGTTCACAGCGAATGGAAAGCTCTATCTTGTCGGCGACGTCCTCTCCGTCTGCGATTATGTCGATAAGGCAAAGCTGATTGCCGTCCTTGTCGGATTCAACAGGCTCATCAAAGTGGATATCGTTGGCGGACTTTTTCTGGGAGCGGAAGTGCATAAGTATTTCGTTCTCCACGCACCTGCTCCCATAGGTGGCGAAGCGGCAGCCTTTCTTGTGGTCGAATGTTGACACGGCTTTTATAAGACCGATAGTGCCGATAGAGATAAGATCCTCCTGATCTGCGGAATTTGAATAATACTTTTTTATAATGTGCGCCACAAGGCGGAGGTTGTGTTCGATAAGCTTATCCTTTGCCGCCTTGTCACCCTGCGCCATTCTCTCAAAACACTCACGCTCCTCTTTCGCTGAAAGCGGTTTCGGGAACACACTGCGGTTGTCAAAATGCAGTGCGAAAAACAGAAAATTCCCTGTGAGCAGTTCAAGCAGTGCTGAAAACATATTTGTCCCTCCTTATAATAGTGTCGCTCATACGCTTTTTAATAATATGATTTTCATAGATTGTACTATTCTGTTTTTTACACAGTTGCTAATTGTTTCCGATTTGTTAAATTTGCTGAAATTTTGATAGGTGCGTTTGCCAAATTCACGAATATTATTAACAATTCGTAAATACATAGCATTTCACTTTTATCGTTAAACAAATGGTGATATAATTATATTAGATAGGTATGATCTTTGGGGGGTGAGCGCTCATGATAACCATAAAAGGACGGTCGGTATTCGGAAGCATTGCAAGAGGAAAGCTGACCTTTTATCGCCGTGACGAATTTATCATCAACAAGATAAAAGTGTCTGACCCTGAACTTGAATACAAAAAATATGTCAAGGCGAAAAACGCCGCTCTTGTGGAGCTTGGGGAGCTTTATGAGCGTGCAAGAACGAGCGTTGGAGAAAGTGACGCACAGATATTTGTGATACACCAAATGCTAATCACTGACGAGCAATATGACGGCAGTGTTCGCACCCTGATACTTGACGAGCATTTCAACGCCGATTACGCTGTGGCAAGCACCGCAAGAAGCTTTGCGGAAATGCTTGCGCAAATGGACAGCGAATATATGCAAAGCAGAGCGGCTGACGTCAAAGACGTTTCAAACAGACTTCTGCGGCACATTTTGAACTGCGCCGACAAGCTCCCTGAGCTTAAAGAGAATGCCATTATCTGCACGGGCGACCTTATGCCATCTGAAACTTTGCTCATGGACAAAGAAAAGATAAAAGGCATTTGCACAAGGTCGGGGTCGGTGAACTCTCACACTGCGATACTTGCGAAAAATCTCGGCATACCTGCCATTGTGAACGTTGGAACGGAGCTTTCTGACGAATACGAGGGCAAAGAAGCTGTGCTTGACGGCTACAGCGGAACACTTTACATAGAGCCTGACGAGCATACTCTCAGACAGCTTGAATACAAGGAAGCCGTCGAGGGCAGGAAAAAAGAGCTTCTCACAAGGCTCAAAGGCAGAAAGAACATCACTCGTGACGGTCACGAGATAAAGATATATGCGAATATCCTCAACTCAGATGAGCTTGAAGCGGCGGTGAAAAATGACGCTGGGGGGATAGGGCTTTTCAGGACGGAATTTATGTGCTTTGACAGACCTGCTTTCCCTGACGAGGATTTTCAGTTTTACACCTACCGCAAGGCTCTTGAGGTCATGGGCGGCAAAGAGGTCATCATAGACACTTATGACATCGGCGCTGACAAGATGCCCGACTATGCCGGTATAATCCCTGAGCGAAATCCCTCTATGGGCTGCAGGGGCATACGCTTTTGCCTTGAACAGGAGAGCGTGTTCAAAACGCAGTTAAGGGCGCTTTACAGAGCGTCCGTTTACGGACAGCTTTCCATACTTCTGCCTATGGTCATAGACGTGAGTGAGATACTAAAGATAAAAGAGATAATCGTGCAGGTCAAGGCGGAGCTTATAAAAGAGGGCAAGAAATTTGCCGACAATGTGAAACTCGGTGCAATGATAGAGACCCCTGCGGCGGTTATGACGAGCGATATCATAGCCAAAGAGGTAGACTTTTTCAATATCGGCACCAATGACCTCGAGCAGTTCACTTTGGGTCTTGACAGGCAAAACCCATGCTATGACAGGGTGTCCCCGAAAAATCACAGGGCGCTTCTGAGAATGATAAAAATGGTTTGCGACAACGCCCATGCAAGCGGCATAAAAGCAGGCATATGCGGCGAGATAGCAGGCGACCCGAAGCTCACGGAGATATTTTTGGAGCTTGATGTGGATATGCTGTCGGTAGTTCCGTCTAGGATACTGCCGCTGAGAAAGGCGGTAAGGAGCATAAGTCTTAAAGACCAAAAAAAGACAGAAAGCGACTTAAAGCTTTTTCTGTGACTTGAAAAGGATAATTTTCCTCATTCCATATAGGCGGCGGAGTACGTTATCATGCGTGTTCCGCCGCCTGTTTGTTGTCGGCTCTGTAAGCAAAACAAGTGGGACATCGTATTTCTGCAAAGCAGAAATTGCGCTGCTCCCCTACATATTTAAATATATTGTTTGTATGTAGGGGCGACCTGAGGTCGCCCGTTGGTTTACAGCTTTTTCGACAGTCTGCGGGCGAACACTGTTCGCCCCTACAGAATTTGACAGAAAAATCGTACATTATTTGGTTTTATCTTATGGTCTGTATGGTTGTCTTATGAAAATCTTAAGCGTTTCTTAAAGCGGTTGACAGTGAGAAATGGGTATGTTAAACTTATATACGTTGACGGAAATACGTCTAAAAAAAGAAAGAACACAAGGAGGAGAAACTGTGAAACTAAGAAACATAAACAGAGGTCTGGTGCTTGGCGGAGTGCTTGCGCTGGGCGTTGTGTGCTACACAGTGTATGAGAACAATCAGTTCAAGACTTCCAAGCCTGAGATAGAACAGACCGTAAAGGACTATATCGCAGACATGACAAGTGCAAACATCGGAAGCGGCGATACGCTGAAAAGCCAGTGGACTGATTTTGTGAACGAACATTATACAGACTACACAAACAACACCGAGGACGGCTCGACAAAGTCCGACCTGCTTGAGCAGATAAACCACACCGATGTTACAGCGCAGAATGGCGATATCACCTCGGCGGAATATGACATAAAAGATATATCCATAAACAAAAGCGGTGCTGACGGCGCAAAGGTCACAATGGCATACAATGTGTGCTATGACATTTCAAAGGGCGACCCGAATTTCATCAGTTCAAGCGGCATAAGCACAATGTCAAGCGGAGATTACTCCAACTCTGACAATTATGAGCCTAGCAAGTCCTCATACAAGGCTGTTTTAAGCTATGACAACACTGAGTTCTATCTTATCCGCACCTCTGACGGCTGGAAGATAGCGACGTCGAACGATTGGGGCTACGGCGAGGACTACAGCTTTGATGATGATAACAGTGACAGCGACAGCGTGGCTGATGAAAGCATGGCTGAGTCTGAGATAGTTCCAGACAGCACAGACAGTGCAGAAAATTCCGACAGCGAGGGGGCAGACAGCGTTGAGTGATACTATTCTAAAGATAAAGGGGCTTAACAAGACCCTTGGCAAAAAGCAGATACTTCACAGCATCGATATGGAGTGTTACGGCGGCGAAGTCTACGGCTTTCTCGGTCCTAACGGCGCAGGAAAGACCACTACAATAAAGATAGCGGTGGGACTTTTACAGCTTGACGAGGGTGAGATCATCATTGACGGAAAGGATATAAGAAAAGACTTTGAGGGTGCAATGGCTAACGTTGGCGGCATTGTTGAAAACCCTGAGATGTACAAATATCTTTCGGGACTTGAAAACCTCCGTCAGTATGCAAGAATGAGAGAGGGCGTAACGGAGGAGCGTATCAAAGAGGTTGTGGAGCTTGTAAGGCTTTCAAACCGCATTGATGACAAGGTGTCGAAATACTCTCTTGGTATGCGTCAGCGACTTGGCGTTGCGCAGGCTATACTCCACAGACCAAAACTTCTTATCCTTGACGAGCCTACGAATGGTCTTGACCCGCAGGGTATAAAAGAGCTTCGTGACGTACTAAAAGAGCTTGCCCACAAGGAAGGCAGTTGCGTTGTGGTATCATCACATCTCATGAGCGAAATGGAAATGATGTGCGACAGAGTGGGCATTATCGCAAACGGAAAAATGATAGGCTCATACACCATGGAGGAGCTTATCTCGCAGTCTGACAGCTCAATGGCTGAATATGTCCTTGAAGTTGACGACCCGCAAAAGGCTGTAAGTCTTATAATGCTCGCAGACGAGGGCAAGCGTATCGACAAGGAAACAGGCGCAGTTATCCTTTCTATCCCTACAGAAATAGAGAAGGACAAGATAGCCGCAGTGAACAAGGCGCTTATCGAGGGCGGAGTTTCACTTTACACTGTTCACCGCAGAGAGAACAAGAAACTCGAGGACGTATTTATCGAGCTTACAGGCGGCAAGGAAGGGGGCGTACAGATTGGCTAGATTTTTCAGACTTGTAAAAAACGAGTACATAAAGGTTTTCAAAAAGCTATCCACAAAAATAATAATCGTGCTTATAGTTATATGTGCGCTGGGACTTTCAGGCATTGCGCTTTTTGCCAAGCACACCATGCAGAACAACGATTATTCAAGCTATGACGCAACGGCTGATTATCAGGACAACATAGACTGGCTCAAAGACACTAACGGCGACCCTAACGAGATCGCAATGTGGCAGTATCTTATAGACAACAATATCGACAGCGACGATTGGAGATATGATGTTCTGACGGATATGTTCGCAGACGGCACTGGGGATATGACAGGCATACAGAAGTATCTTGACGATAACGATTGGCGTGGCTTCTGTCAATACAGACTTGACAATGGTCTGCTCACAGAGGGCGAAAAGTGGGAATATCAATACAGGCTGGACAACGATATTTCCTTTGACAAGTCAAACGAGAAGAAAAACGATCTTATCATGACAGTCACAAACGCAAAGAACACCATTGCCGCCATGGGCGACGCAAAGTCTGACGGACAGAACAGCAAGACAGAACTTGAAAACAACATAAAGCTCGCCCTTTATCAGCTCGACAACAACAAGCTTGACAACACGGCAGATCAGATGTCACTGTTTGAAACATACGAGCCTGAGCAGATAACATTCTGGACAGTTTTCCTCACAAGCACTTCCCTTGTGACGGTGGTCGCACTTCTTGCTATCGTTATCGCAGGCGGCATGGTATCATCAGAGTTTTCTCAGGGAACTATCAAATTCCTGCTTATAAACCCTGTTAAACGCTGGAAAATACTAATGGCAAAATACTTCACTGTCATCACAGTGGGCTACATAATGCTTGCCATACTTTTCGTGGTAATGATACCTATCACAGGGCTTATGCACGGCTTTGGCGGCTTCTCAACGCCTTATATCTATGTAAGCGGCGGCGTGGTAAAGGAAATGCCTACACTGCTTTATGCGGCAGAGCAATATCTGCTGGGCAGCGTTCAAATGGTCGTAATGTCAACACTGGCGTTTGCGATATCCTCACTGGTAAGAAGCACGGCTCTTGCTATCGGCGTCAGCGTATTCACAATGTGCGTAGGCTCAACAGTTACAACGCTTTTGGGCAATCTTGGACAGGATTGGGCAAGATTTCTTGTGTTCGCAAACACAGACCTTTCCTCTATCTCACAGGGCTGCTCAATATTTGCTCAGCACAGCGTGACCTTTGCCGTGGGCGTTCTTATGGCACACATGGTGGTGTTCATACTCACCGCATGGGACGGCTTTACAAAGCGTTCTGTATAAACATACAGACACTATAAAACACAAAACGGGCGGAGAAATTCCGCTCGTTTTTTTGTCGCTGAAAAGGGTAAACAAATGAACAGATTATCATATAAACATAAGATTGACAAGGTTGAATAAATATTGTATAATAGTCGAGTTGACATAAAAACCGTTTTGTTAGACCACGGAGAGCCGTGGAAATTTTACAGGAGATAGATATAATGTTTGAAACTTTAGTTGACGTTTTTCTTGACGCATTTATAGACAGCCTTAAAGTTCTGCCTTTTCTGTTCGGCGTTTATCTGCTTATAGAGTATATAGAACACCGCTCGGCTGACAAGCTTGGAAAGGCGCTTAAAAAAATGGGACCTTTCGGTGCGGTAGGCGGAAGCATACTTGGAGCGATACCCCAGTGCGGATTTTCCGTTGTGGCGTCAAACCTCTACTCAGGCAGGCTCATCACAATGGGAACTCTCATTGCAGTATATCTTGCCACAAGCGACGAAGCCATACCAATGATGATAGCGAACCCCACCTTTGCAGGCAAACTTTGGCAGCTTATTCTTATAAAGGTAGCGGTGGCAATAATAGCAGGCGTGCTTGTCGACCTTATTATAAAGCTCATGGGCAAAAAGCAGGACGAAGAGCCTTTCAAGGAGATATGCGAGGACTGCGACTGCGAACACCACAGCATTTTGCACTCAGCGCTTCACCACACTGTGCATATCATACTCTTCATATTTGTGGTAAACCTTATTCTCGGTGCGATAATGGAATTTGCAGGGGAGGACACTGTTAAGACCCTGCTTATGTCTGACAGTATCCTTCAGCCGTTCATAGCAGGCATTATAGGCTTTATCCCGAACTGTGCGGCTTCCGTTGTTCTCACTCAGCTTTATATCGAGGGCGTTGTGAGCTTCGGCTCGCTTATCGCAGGACTTTGCACAGGCGCAGGCGTGGGACTTTTGGTGCTTTTCAAAACCAACAAGCACAACATGAAAGAGAATTTCGCCATAATGGGAATACTTTATGTTTTCGGCGTGGCAGCAGGCTTTGTGGCAAGTCTGTTCTGATAAATACTATAAAAACGGAGCAATTCGCAATGAACTGCTCCTTTTTGTTTGCAAAAAAAATCGTCGTATGTATAACGGATTGTAATAGGCGGGCGACCAGAGGTCGCCCCTACACACTACATCATATCTTCGATAAGATAAGGCAGGCTTATGCGGAAGCAAACGCCGCCTTTTTTCATATCGTTTTCCACATCTATGCTGCCCTCAGAAAGCTCGATTATCCTTTTCACAAGAGCAAGTCCAAGACCGTTGCCCTCTGTTGCACGGGAGCGGTCGCCCTGATAGAACTTATCGAATATCTTCGCCTTTACATCAGGTGCAATAGACGGACCATTGTCCCATATCTCCGCCGAGATGTTCTTCTCATTGCGGAAAAGCTTCACGCTTATCTTTCCGCCCTCTGGGGTGAACTTTATAGCGTTGTTGATGATATTCTGCCATATCTGCGCCATAAGCTCCTCACTGCCCACATACATGATATCCTCAAGGTCGATATCAAGGTCGATATTTTTCTTTGACCACTCAGGCTCTAGCACAAGAAGTATTTTTCTTATTTGCTCGTCAAGAGAAAATCTGGTTTTTCTGCCCACAGTTTTCTGATTTTCAAGCTTTGTGAGCTTCAAGATATTTGACGAAAGCTTTGAAAGCCGTGATGTTTCATCGATTATTATCTGCGTGTACTCCTCACGTTCCTGCTCGGTTATATCATCAGATTGCAGAAGCTTTGCAAAGCCCTGTATTGAAGCCAGCGGCGTTTTGAACTCGTGGGAAACATTTGAGATAAAGTCGCCTCTAAGGGTCTCCGTGCCTGCAAGTTCCTCCGCCATTTTGTTAAAATTCTGCGCAAGTATGCTGTACTCAGGGTCAGAAGGCTCTCTTACTCTGACCTTAAAATTTCCCCTCGCTATCTCTGCCGCCGCCGCACTAAGATCTCGTATAGGCTGGATAATGCTTCGGCTCATGAACGCTGTTATTATCGTACCGATGACGATACAGACCATAAAAGCTATGATGACAACAAGGTTTACCACCCAATAAACGCTGTCGCTTGAAAAGCTGTCTATGATAACGAACTTATCGTACACCTGCGAGATTATAGTGGCATTCGGCACAACGCCCTCAGAGGACACATAATAGCCCTTGTGCATGATATCCGCAAGATGTGCGTGAACTCTTGCGTCATTTTTATCAACTACAGACAGGCTGTAGGCGGAATTGTTCACAATGGAAACTATCTCATCAACAGTAAAGCCGCCCTTTTCTTCAAGCTGATCCATTGCCATGGAAAGCTCCACCAACTGCTGTTCGGCGTTGCTTTTCATTATAGGGCTGCACACCATTACAAGAACTGACACCGATATGGAAGCCGACACAAGCATTACAAAGAAAAACATAAGAGTCAGCTTGAACTGCAAACTTGTTTTGTTTTTGGTCTTTTTCTTATCCAAACCCCTCACCCCTCAAG
>CALEJX010000438.1 GCA_937898375.1 uncultured Ruminococcus sp. | reverse complement strand
GGCAGAAAAGCTTTGCGATACTGAGAAAAGCCCCCTCCGCTCCTTGAAGATAAGAATGTGTGCCGTTGGTATCGATGAAAAATGTGGTGATACCCGTTTGGCGCTCTATCTCCTCAGTGGCTGAACTGTAGTCAAAGCCTGTCATTGCAGGCATTGGCGAGCCGCAAAGGGCTATAAATTTTGGTGAAAGCTCCCTTGCCGCTTTTGTCACATCACGAATGAACTTGCCGTCATTGCCCATAACGGCATCGGCTTCCGTGAGAGCGGAAATATATATCATGCTTTTGCGGTCATACCAACGTGGCTCGTCATGGGTGGCGTAGGTGGAATTACAGCCCGAAGCGTCATGGACGACGGTCATTCCCCCAAGCTCATAAAGCGCCGAGCACACCCCAGAGGTGTCCGCCGCATATATTGATATCACTTTTGCGTTCATAGACAGCTTTCACACCCCCAGCCCTTGTGCTGTATCACTTTGCGCCTGTCCTTTTTGTTTATTGCGCCCTCAGCCATAAGCTCCGCAAGCCTTTTTATGCCCTCGAAGCCGTATCCTCCGCCCCCTGCGACTATATCAACAAAGTTATCTGTCTGGCAGAAAAAAGCCGCTTTCTGACCTACTGCAAGACATTTTTCTTTGCACTCTGAAAACTCCATTTTCACATTCACAGTAGGGAAAATTTCAAGGTCAGGGCAATGGGCTTTAAGCCACTGAAAGTCTGCTCTTTCCTCCTCTGAAAAGCTGTCGGCGTAGCAACGCTTCACGTTGAAGCCTTTCTCTGCAAGAAGTCTGCAAAAGCCAAGTGGTCTTGGCAAGGCGGTATAATCTACGGCTATTGGCATATCTCCCACTGTTTCAAGGGCATTGGATAGAGCCTTGTCGGCACTTTCTCTATCAGCCGAAAAGTCAGGCATTTTTACGTCAAGCTCAGCACAAAGCCTGCTGTAATTTTCCTCTATCTCGTCATAGCCATAGCACAAAGGCAGATACAAATGTTTTGTGCCAAGGCGCTTTTCAAGCTCCTCTCCTGACGGTTTTGCCGTTGGGATATAGGTGATATTCAAAGAGCTTTCCGCTATGGAGAGATACTCCTCATAGGTCTTGCACTTTGTTATGTCAAGAAGCTCAAAGCCTGCTGACTTTATTATTTTTACAAGCTGGGAGGATTCGTCCGTCGCCCTGTCACAGCCTATTATCGCAGCCGTTTTAGGCTTCTTTTCACACTTTTCAAGGGGCTCGTAAAGCTGTTTTCTCATAAGGCTGTCGGGAGAGATAGACTTTCTCATGGTTGGCGTCATATAGCAATCGATAAAATGCACCTGCGGAAACAATGCCGAAAGCTCGTCTATTATCATTTTGAAGTCACAGCCTGCAAAAAGGTGGACGCAGCTTAGAAAAAGCAAAACGCATTTTGGTTTTTCCTCAAGTCTGTTTATTATATCCCTCACTCCGTCGATAACGTCCTGCTCCATTGTGCCGTCATACAAATCCTGCTCTGATACTGTCACCCATGACATTCTGTCCATGGCGTTCATTTCAGCCGCCGTGAGGATAACGCCCCTCAAACAGCCCTGTGCGCAGACAAATATCTGCCGTGACTCAGGGATAAGCATACTGGTATGGACGATATTCCAC
>CALEJX010000437.1 GCA_937898375.1 uncultured Ruminococcus sp. | reverse complement strand
GTTTTTCTTGTCTTGTTTTATTTCTGTGTCGAGTCAAGGTGCCAAACAAGCTATGCATTATGGTTTGACTTTTTTAAGATGGTTGACGGTTTGCTTGCCAATTTTATACTTGTTGCATATGTATCGTTCGACTATACAAGGATTATCCAATGCGATTATTCCTATGGTGTCTGGTTTGTTTGAATTGTTGATGCGTATATCAGGGGCCTTGCTTCTGCCACGATTCTTTGGAAAAGCTGGTTTATATCCTGTAGAGGTTCTTGCGTGGATAGGAGCTGTTATAATACTGATTCCAAGTTATTATTGGATGGAAAAGAATTTTCAAAAAGTTTCAGAAAAACGTTGACAGTTTGTTACATTTAGCATAAAATACGTACATACATAAGCAAAGGCGCTTATAGTTCATGAATATATGAGCTGTAAGTGCCTTTATTTTTGTATACGGGAGGGAATTTTTATGACGAAAGTGTTAAGTGAAGTATTTGGAATTTGGTACTTAATAGGTGCTGCGCTTGTATTTTTTATGCAGGCAGGTTTTGCGATGGTAGAAGCTGGATTTACTCGGGCAAAGAATGCAGGAAATATCATCATGAAAAACTTAATGGACTTTTGTATCGGAACTCCGCTGTTCTGGCTCTTTGGTTTCGGTATAATGTTCGGCGACGGAAAGTTCATCGGAGCTTACAAGGGCATTGCAGATTCTACATATGCTTCCGCTGCCCCTGATGGTGTTCCATTCTTTGCTTTCCTTATCTTCCAGACAGTTTTCTGCGCAACAGCAGCAACTATCGTTTCGGGAGCCATGGCAGAAAGAACAAAGTTCATTTCTTATTGTATTTATTCAGCAGTTATAAGCCTTTTGATCTATCCTATCGAGGCTCACTGGATCTGGGGCGGCGGCTGGCTCGCAGACCTCGGCTTCCATGATTTCGCAGGTTCAACTTGCGTTCACATGGCAGGCGGCGTTGCAGCATTCGTTGGTGCAGCTATCCTTGGCCCTCGTATCGGCAAGTATGATAAGAACGGCAAGGCAAGGGCTATCCCAGGTCACTCGCTTACACTTGGCGCACTTGGCTGCTTTATCCTTTGGTTCTGCTGGTTCGGATTCAACGGCGCTTCAACGGTTTCTATGGAGGGCGACGCTATCCCGCTTGCAGGTAAAGTATTTGTAACAACAAACCTTGCAGCAGCGGTTGCTGGATCAAGTACAAGAAGCCTGATGTTTCAATGACACTTAACGCTTCACTTGCAGGTCTTGTAGCTATCACAGCTCCTTGCGACACAGTTTCACCAACATCAGCAGCTATAATCGGTATCGTTGCAGGTATCCTTGTAGTTGTAGGCGTAGAGTTTATCGATCAGGTACTCAAGATCGATGACCCAGTTGGTGCGTGCGGAGTTCATATGCTCAATGGTATGTGGGGAACTATCGCAGTTGGTCTGTTCTCAGACGGTACTTGCGGCGAAAAGGGACTTTTCACAGGCGGCGGAGCACATCTCCTTGGTATCCAGCTTCTCGGTATGGTATCAGTTATCGCTTGGGTAGCAATCACAATGACTATCGTATTCCAGGTAATTAAGCACACAATTGGTCTTAGAGCTTCTGAGCAGGAAGAAATTCTTGGCCTTGACGTTACAGAGCATGGTCTTGTATCTTCTTACGCTGACTTCGCACCTGCAATGTCACAGGCAATGCTCAGCTACACAAAGGACGACGCAAAGAGCGTTGTAAAGGTAGACAAGGCAAGCGAGCCTGTAGTTCCTGTTGAAAAGGCTATCAAGGTAGAATCTTATGCAACAGAGACACCGTCTGCTGACGGCACACCTAAGATGACAAAGGTCGCTATCATCTGCAAGCAGCAGAAGCTCAACGATCTTATCACAGCGCTTGAAGATATTGACGTAACAGGTGTAACAGTAACGAACGTTCTTGGCTGCGGAATGCAGAAAGGACAGCCTGAGTATTACCGTGGCGCAGTTGTTGAAACAAATCTGCTGCCAAAGGTAAAGGTGGAGGTCGTTATCTGCAAGGTACCAACAAGAGCAGTTATCGACGCTGCAAAGGCAGCCCTTTATACAGGACATATCGGAGACGGAAAGATCTTTGTATACAACATTGAGAATGTAGTAAAGATCAGAACGAATGAAGAGGGCTATGACGCACTTCAGGACGATTAAGCCTTAAAGATGACGGGTGACTACCCAATAAAATTGCCCCCATCCCACTTATAAATTATAGCTTGGAACCCGTGGTCGAGAAATTCGGCTGCGGGTTTCAAGTTTTATTTTAAGTGAGGAGTGAGAAGTGAGGAATGGGCATAGCTGACCAGAGTGAATTGCAAGCATAACTGTAGGGGCGAACAGCGTTCGCCCGTGTTCAGAATTGTAGGGGCTGGCGCCCTCGACAGCCCGTTTCGGGGAGCGGCGAGGTTTGTTTAATCGCAAATTTGTGTAGACGTGCCGTGTTGTAAATGTTGTGCCGTAAAGTGTTTGAAACAATTTGCCGAACGTTGTGCGGATATCGCAGATGAGATTGTAAATGAAACGTCGAAAAGCGGGACGTCGGGGGCGCCGTCCCCTACATGGGTTGTGAAAACATAAGTCCTGTGGGGAATAACAAAAGTTTGTGTTTTGTCCGAATTTATATTCAATTTTCAAGTTGCGTTCGGGGTGTGACATTGGGTATTAAGCCCTAGGTTGCGTATACACAAAATCCACAATGCACACCCACGTTTTGATACAAGTACTCTACAGCCT
>CALEJX010000436.1 GCA_937898375.1 uncultured Ruminococcus sp. | reverse complement strand
CAGTTAGTAAGCTCGCTGTGAAGTCTGGGGTGCATTTTTATAATGACTTTCCAGCCGTCCCCAAGCTTTTTTTCAAGCTCTGCGGCATATTCCTCACCCACGCAGTGACAATCCAAAGCGTTTCCCCTGAAAGTCGGCGCATAAAGCACTATCTTCTTGCCCTTATAGTCGGGATATCTCTCAAAGAACTCACGTCTGCACTGCTCGTTGTAGCTTTCATCAAAGAACACGTCCGTGCGGCTAACTCCAAGGGGCTTTACGATATCTTCTTTGAGCCTAAATGCCGAAACGAAAGCCTTTACGCACTCCTGACTGCTCACAGTGATAAGGTCAAAATTTCTTGTAACAGAGCCTTTGAAATGGGAAGATATATCCTCCTCGCTGTCATAGCCGAACTTTTTCAACGCTCCGCAGGAATGCCAAAGCTGCACAACTGCCGTGCCCCTGCGTTTTTTGCAGGCGGTCACAGGCATGAAATAGTTGCATATGAACACTGCCCGTGCATTTGCATAGGCTTTCATGAACCCCAGCATATATTTAAGTCCCGAAACCATCCCGCAGTCGGAAAGGTCGCAGTACATCTCTTTTACATTATACCCACGCTTTTCAAGCTCGCATTTTATGAGCTCCATGCTGTCCGGCGTAGTCTTGCAGTTAAGGTCGGCAAGTATGACCAGTCTTTTGTCGATATCCTTTTTCATTGACAGCCTGTAGCACAGCGGCAAAAGCGTTTTTTGCAGTGCTGATTTTATATGCTGTCTTATTATACGTCTGCGGCTCTCCATTATCCCCTAAGAAACCTCTTATATATCTTGCCTGTCAGCGATTTCGGCATTATGAAAATAAAAAGCTGAAAAGTGCATGGCACGATAAAATCCCAAAGATTTGAATATCCCATACGAAATATTTTCCACCTAACATTCACAAAGGACTTTGTGTTCGCCCAGTTTCTTCTTCTCTCATAATTGTTCGCCGTAACTCTGTACATCACAAGCGTTCTGTCAAGATTTATTCCCCTTGCGCCGTCTGCAAGCATTTTCACCACGAACTCATAGTCCTCACAGCGTTTTATATTGCTGTATCCTCCCACGCTCAAAGCACGGGATTTCTTATAAACAAGGGTCTGATTATTGAACGGATTTCTCCGCCTTGCATATTTGTGTATCTCTTTATTGGTCAGGGGCGTTTTCTTTGTTGCGATTATGTCCCCTGTCTTGTTGTCGAACTCGTCTATATAAGCCCCCAGCATATCTATCTCAGGGTGCTTCGCCATGACGTAAAGCGACCTTTCACAGCGGTCAGGCTTAGCTATATCGTCAGAGTCCATTTTGACAATATACTCATTTTTGCAGGCGTCTATACCTCTGTTAGCGCATCTTCCTGTGCCGACATTTTCCTTGAGCCTAACAGGGTGAAAGCACTCGTAATTCTCCTCAAAGTAGTTCACTACCTCGTCAAGCTCCTTTGTGAGCTTTCCGTCGCACACAAGCACAAAATCGTCTGTCACATAGGTCTGCGACAGCATACTTTCGATACTTGCCCTGAGATGTTCAGGCTTCTCTCCTGCATAAACAGACATAAGCACGCTGTATTCAGGCAACTCCACATTTTTCACTACCATAGCGCACACCGTCCCTTTTTCATTCTGTCAAAATTATCCCCACAAATCTGTAAGCTATTTTATTATACCATTAAAACCGCTGTTTGTCAACGCAGGCGGAGAGCAAGTTTTATGAAAAGAATCCCCTAGTGTATCGCCATAACACACTAGGGGAAACCTTTTAATTTACGTTGAGCTTATCTTTAAGAGCTGTCACTGTAACGATACAACGGTCTCTCAGCGAGAGCTTGTCCTCTCTTGACCATACCTCGCCGAAAAGAACGTCATCATTAAGCTCTGCAAATTTAGGCGCAAGATCGCCAAGACCATTTCTGCCTGCTGTCTGTTTTACTGCCATAGTAATTACCTCCTAGAGTTTTATTTATTGATTATATTTTACTACTTGGAGTTAGCTCCAAGTCAAGACCTTTTCTGTAAAATCGTCAATATGCACAAATCATCATGCAAAATGTGTTATTATTAACAGTGGCGTTCTATCTTTTTTGCACATTAAGAAAATCTTATGAAACAGTTAAGCTAATACTCGTGCGAAAGCTTCTTTATTATGGTATTATTGATACAGCAAAAGCAAAGGAGCGGTCATTATGACAAAGAAAAACAAAAAGCATATTGTTATCGCCGCCGCTGTTATTATTTTGGCTGTGGCATTGCTTATATACAGATATTACATTCCTGATATGAAACCAAAAAAGCAGTTCACCCCTGCCGCAGTGGAATACGCATACGATGACAGCGTTACCTCATCTCAGCTTGCGGAATATAACGCACAGCAGGACTGGCAGCTCACATTAGTGAACAATGACACGCCTATATGCGAAAATCGCACTGTCATACTCACAGCCCTTGACAATGGTCAGGTGGTAGACCACAGGATATATCCACAGCTTCAGAAGATGTTTGATGACGCACGCTTGCAGGGTATATATCCAACTATCACATCATCGTTCCGCACCGCAGATGATCAGCAGGACATACTTGAGAGCAAATATGAACACTATCAAAAAATAGGCTACAGCGACAAAAAGGCGAAAGCCTATGCGGAAGAATGGGTGGCAATGCCTGGCACAAGCGAACACGAGCTTGGTCTTTGCGTTGATATCGCAAGCGGCGACAGCAGTGTTACAAATCAGGACGTA
>CALEJX010000435.1 GCA_937898375.1 uncultured Ruminococcus sp. | reverse complement strand
AATAGAATGTAACGCCGTCATAAACACATTCAAGCACGCCCACATATTGGCTCTGACCTGCAAAGTCCATGTAGAAATGCGTCTTGTACTGCATCATGTCTTTCCACTGCTGTTTCATGCAGGAATATTTAGGAAGAATTACTCTGACATCATAATACCTCTTGTCAAAGCATTTAGGCAGAGAGCCGACAACGTCAGCAAGACCGCCTGTCTTGATAAACGGAACACACTCCGAAGAAGCGAACAAAACTTTTTTCATATTCAAGTTATCCTTTCCAACTTAAATTCTTGCGGCAATAATTATCGCTATTGCCAATGTGTACATGATAATTATAACACTTTTTGTTGAAAACGTCAAGAGCAAAACCCCGTTTGCACCATAAAAGTGCGGTGATGAAAAATTAATAATTAAAAGTAGACATAAGCCGCTTTGTGTGGTATAATAAAGTGTCAAAGTATAATTATCAGATAGATATAGGAGAGTTAAAATGATAACAGTATCAAACGTAAGCCTTTCATTCGGCGGTCAGCTTCTTTTCAAGGACGTTGACCTTAAATTTACAAACGGCAACTGCTATGGTATAATCGGTGCAAACGGCGCAGGAAAGTCAACATTTCTGAAAATTCTCTGCGGCGAGATAGAGCCTACCACAGGCGAGGTAGTTATCTCAAAAGAGGACAGATTGTCAGTGCTCCGTCAGGATCACTTCGCATTCGACGAGTATACAGTTCTCGAAACTGTAATAATGGGAAATAAGCGCCTTTATGAGATAATGAAAGAAAAGGACGAGCTTTACGCCAAGGAGGACTTCACCGAGGAGGACGGCGACAGAGCAGGCCAGCTTGAAAGCGAGTTCGCAGAATTAAACGGCTGGGAAGCCGAGTCTGACGCATCAAAGCTCATTCAGGGTCTTGGTCTTTCTGAGGATATCCTCTATTCACAGATGTCCACCCTCTCAGGTAACGAGAAAGTCAAGGTGCTTCTTGCACAGGCACTTTTCGGCAACCCTGATATCATCATGCTGGACGAGCCTACAAACCACCTTGATATCGACGCTATAAGCTGGCTTGAGGACTTCCTCGCCGACTATTTCGGAACTGTCCTCGTTGTATCTCATGACAGACACTTCCTTAATAATGTTTGTACCCATATCGTGGATATCGACTATACAAAGATAAAAATGTATGTTGGCAACTACGAGTTCTGGTATGAGTCCTCACAGCTCATGCAGAGAATGATAAAGAACCAGAACAAGAAAGCCGAGGAGAAGATCAAGGAACTCCAAGAGTTCATCAACCGCTTCTCCGCAAACAAATCAAAGTCCAAGCAGGCAACAGCAAGAAGAAAGCTTCTTGATAAGCTCACAGTTGAGGAAATGCCTGCCTCATCAAGAAAATATCCATTCATAGGCTTTAATATGGATAGAGAGCTTGGAAAAGACGTTCTCAAAGTCAACGGCATATCCAAAACAGTTGACGGCGTAAAGCTTCTCAATAACGTTTTCTTTACCCTCAGCCGTACAGATAAAGTCGCTTTTATCGGCGAGTCTGAGCAGGCTATCACAATGCTTTTCAAGATACTTGCAGAGGAAGAAGAGCCAGACGAAGGCAGCATTAAATGGGGCGTTTCCACATCACGTTCCTATTTCCCTATCGATAACTCAGCCTACTTCAATGACAATGACGAAAGCATAGTGGATTGGATAAGAAAATATTCCACTTCCGAGGTAACAGACACCTACCTCAGAGGCTTCCTCGGCAAAATGCTCTTCTCGGGCGACGAGATCTATAAGCCTGTAAAAGTCCTCTCAGGCGGCGAAAAGGTAAGATGTATGTTCAGCCGTATGATGCTCTTCGGCTCAAACGTTATAATGCTTGACAGACCTACCAACCACCTCGACCTTGAGTCTATCACAGCCGTAAACAACGGTCTTAGAGATTTCAAAGGCGTTGTAATATTTGCATCTCATGACCACGAAATAGTTCAGACAGTCGCAAACAGAATAATCGAGATAACCCCTGACGGCTGTATCGACAGACAGGGAACATACGAAGAGTTCCTCGATTGGAGACGTGAGCGTGGCATGAAATCATTTATCGAGTAATTTTTATTTCTTAACGGAGATGATGTCAAATGGCAAAAATGAAAAACGTGACCGTAAGAGGTTACAATATCGACGATGTCCCTACAATGGCAGAGATATGGAACGAAGTAGTAAAAGAGGGCAACGCCTTCCCACAGAGAGAAACTCTCGACTATGAGCAAGCCAAAAAGTTCTTTGCTTCACAAACATTCTGCGGCGTTGCAGAGTATGAGGGCGAAACTGTAGGAATGTATATCCTCCACCCTAACAACGTTGGCAGATGCGGACATATCGCAAACGCAAGCTATGCCGTAAAAAGCACCTGCCGTGGAAAAGGCGCAGGCAAGGTCATAGTCGAGCATTGCCTTTTCATGGCAAAGCAGAAAGGCTTCAAGGTGCTCCAGTTCAATGCAGTTGTCGCATCAAACGTCAAGGCAATAAAGCTTTACGAAGCCCTTGGCTTTGTGCGCCTTGGCACTGTACCGCAGGGCTTTGAAAACAAAGACGGCGTTTTTGAGGATATCATTCTCTTTTATCACACACTGTGATTTAGTGAGAAGTGAGGAGTTAGGAATGAGAAATTAAGGTATTGCCTGCGGCGATGATATTTTTGGAATTTTGAATTTTTTAGATGTTGAAAGGTGAAGAGGTATGTTAAAAGTAGCAAATATTTTTTCAAACGATATGGTGCTCCAGCGTGATAAAAATATAACAGTCTGGGGACTTGGTGATGAGGAAAGAACTGTCACAGTAACACTTAACGGCGTGTCAGTTCAGACACAGGTATGCGACGGCAAATGGACAGCCGTTCTCCCTCCAATGAGCGCAGGCGGAGAGTATGAAATGACAGTTTCAGACGGCTGTACAGAGAGAAAATTCTGCCGTATCATGATAGGCGAAGTGTGGTTCTGCGGCGGTCAGTCCAATATGGAGCTTGAACTCCAAAACGCAAAGGGCGGAAAAGAGATACTCGAAAATCTCACCCCTGATTGCAACGTAAGATTTTATTACACTCAGAAGCGTGGCACTCTTGACGAAATGTTCTATGAGGACGAAAATAATACCGCATGGTCACAGGCTTCAAAGGATAATTCAAGAGCGTGGAGCGCAGTGGGCTTTTTCTTTGCAAGAAAGCTTGCCAAAGACCTTGGCGTAACAGTAGGACTTATCGGCTGTAACTGGGGCGGTACATCAGCATCTTCATGGGTAGACAGACCGACCCTTGAAAACAACGCCGAACTAAGAAGCTACATAGACGAGTATGAAAAACGCAACGAGGGCAAAACTGTCGAAGAGCAGATAAAAGAGTATAGAGATTATCAGAAATTCGAGCGTCAGTGGGATAAAAAATACGGCGAGCTTCTGCAAAAAGACCCGATCATGAGCTGGGAGAATGCTAACGAAATTCTCGGCGACAAGAATTGGCCGGGTCCAATAAACTGCGTGAATCCATTCCGTCCAACAGGTCTTTTTGAGACCATGGTGTCAAGAGTTTGCCCATATACAATAAAAGGCTTCCTCTATTATCAGGGCGAGTCAGACGACCATAAGCCTGACAGCTATTACACCCTCCTCACATCTCTTATCAAGCTTTGGAGAGAGAAGTGGGGCGACGACGAGCTTCCGTTCATAATCGTCCAGCTCCCTATGTTCAAATACGCCGCCGACCCTGATTATAAGCATTGGTGCAAAATAAGAGAAGCACAGATGAGAGCCTATAAAACAGTGAAGAACACAGGCATAGCCGTTATCTCCGATTGCGGCGAGTTCAACGAGATTCACCCAAAGGATAAAGTGCCGGTAGGCGAAAGACTTTGCCTGCAGGCAGAAAAGCTTTTCTATGGCATGGACGTAAAAGCATTTGGCCCTATCTATAAGTCGCTGGAGTATAAAAACGGCGGTATTGAGCTTAGCTTTGACCACGCCGAAAACGGCTTTGTAGTAAAGGGCGAAGCACAGGGCTTTGAGATAGCAGGCAAGGACGAAGAATTCGTAAAAGCCGATATCACCATAAACGGCAGTAAGATATTCATAAAGTCAGACGCCGTTGAAAAACCGCTCTATGCAAGATATAATTGGTTCAACTACTGCGAGGTAACTATCTTCAACGAAACAGGCATACCACTCGCACCATTCAGAACAGAAAAATAATACCCAAAAGCCCTCACCCCGAGGGCTTTTTCTGTAGGTGTAAAAACCACACCTGTAGGGGCGAACATCGTTCGCCCGTCGAAGCCACAAACCCATTGTTAATCACGTTGCCTTGTGCTTTTCACATTCCATGTAGGGGCGACCTCTGGTCGCCCGCCTTGGTTGCTTGTCCAATCCTGCGATATCCGCACATCATTTATGTTTTTACAAACCATGTAGGGGAGCAGTGCAATTTCTGCTTTGCAGAAATCCGACGTCCCGTTTATCAAACTTTCTGCTTTGCAGAATTTTTCTGTTAACCACACAAACATCGGTAGGGGCGAACACTGTTCGCCCGTTTCGTTCACCGCAAACCTGTTGTCAATCCACGTTGCCTCGTGCTTTTCACATTCCATGTAGGGGCGACCTCTGGTCGCCCGTCTTGGTCGCCCGACCGCCTTTATCGTCGCCCAATCGTCCGAGAAACAAATCGACCTGCTTTAGAAAGCACCCAAACACGCATTCCCCAACGTTAATAAAATATTTATAATTAAAACTCTTGGCAAAATCTCCACTGTGTGGTATAATAAAATGTATATAAATGAATTTGGAAAGGCTGGTCTTATTAATGAGAGCTGTTGTTACAGTTATAGGTAAGGACGCTGTAGGTATCCTTGCAAAGGTAAGCACAAAGTGTGCAGAATATAATGCGAATGTTATCGAGGTCACTCAGTCAGTTTTACAGGATCTCTTTGCTATGATAATGCTTGTTGACATCACAAAGCTCAACTCCGATTTTGCTACCATGGCAGACGGACTCACAGAGCTTGGTCAGACAATGGGCGTAAAGATACACACAATGCACGAGGATATTTTTAACTGTATGCACCACATCTAAAGAGGAGATTTCAGTAAAATGATTAATACATATGACGTGTTGGAAACGATACGAATGATTCAGGACGATTGTCTTGATATTCGTACTATCACAATGGGCATCTCTCTGCTTGATTGTATCGACAGCGATATAAACGTTGCCTGCGAGAATGTCTATAAGAAGATAACCGCAAAAGCCGCAAGACTTGTTGAGGTGGGCGAGCAGATAGAAAAGGAGCTTGGAATACCTATCATCAATAAGAGAATTTCCGTTACCCCTATCGCTATCGTGTCCGCTGCCTGCAAGTGTTCACCTGTTCCATTTGCACACGCTATGGACAGAGCCGCAAAGGACGTTGGCGTAAACCTTATCGGCGGATATACCGCCCTCGTTCCAAAGGGCTTTTCCGCAGGCGATATCGAGCTTATCAAGTCTATCCCAGAGGCTCTCGCTACTACTGAGAGAGTATGTTCCTCTGTAAATATCGGCTCAACAAAAACAGGTATCAATCTCGACGCCTGCAAGATAATGGGCGGTATCGTAAGAGAGTGTGCAGAAAGAACAATTGACTCTGCCTGCTTCGGCGCAGCAAAGCTCGTTGTTTTCTGTAACGCAGTTGAGGATAACCCATTCATGGCAGGCGCTTTCCATGGCGTTGGCGAGCCTGATTGCATGATAAACGTGGGCGTGTCAGGTCCTGGCGTTGTAAGAGCCGCCTTGAGAAAATATCCTGACGCCGATATCACAAAGATATCTGACGTTATCAAAGAGATTTCATACAAGATAACAAGAGTGGGTCAGCTCGTTGGAACTATCGCTTCCAAGCGCCTTGGCGTGCCTTTCGGTATCGTTGACCTCTCCCTCGCACCAACTCCAGCAGTAGGCGACTCTGTTGCCCATATCCTCGAGGAGATTGGACTTGAAAAGTGCGGCACACACGGCACAACAGCAGCCCTCGCCCTGCTCAATGACGCAGTTAAAAAGGGCGGCGTAATGGCTTGCTCCAGAATAGGCGGACTTTCAGGCGCATTTATCCCTGTATCTGAGGACGCAGGCATGATAGACGCCGCAAAGAGCGGTGCGCTCTGCATTGAAAAGCTTGAAGCCATGACCGCTGTATGCTCAGTTGGTCTTGATATGATATGTATCCCTGGCGATACCCCAGCCGATACTATCTCCGCTATCATCGCAGACGAAGCTGCTATCGGTATGGTAAACAACAAGACCACCGCCGTAAGAGTTATCCCTGCTATCGGCAAGGGCGTTGGCGAAGAACTTGATTGGGGCGGACTTTTCGGCTGCGGACCTGTTATGCCGCTTAAAAAAGAGTCACCTTCAAAGTTCATCAATCGTGGCGGACAGATACCTGCGCCGCTCCACTCTCTCAAAAACTAAATTTTCACGGCGGCAGATCATTCTGCCGCTGTTTTTGGTAAGGAGGAAAACAGATTGAAACGCTGTATGTTTGCAGATTTCACCTTTAAAATACCCTTTGAGGAGCGTATAAGACTTATAAAAGAGAACGGCTTTGACGGCGTTATGCTTGGCTTTTCTGACGGATTAAAATACACACAGTATGATATAGTACGAAATTTTGGACTGGAAATAGAAAATGTCCATTCCCAGTTCGACCGCATGAATGCCCTTTGGACAATATGCCCCGAAAGCGAATATATCCTCGACCGAACATTGGAATGTGTCAGAGTGTGCGGCGAAAACGGCATAAAAACCATGATATGCCACCCCACTGACGGACTTGTTCCCCCCGAAGTCTCACGTTTCGGCATAGAGAATTTCGGTAAGATAATACAGTGTGGCAAGGAAAACGGCGTTGATATCGCCTTTGAGAATATCCAGCTCCCACAGTTTCTTGACGTGCTTTTTGACGAATTCGGCAACCACGATAACGTGAAATTCTGCTATGACACAGGGCACGAAAATTGCTTCTCAAAGAATACCGATTGCCTGTCAAAGTTCGGCAGCAAGCTTACCTGCCTGCATATCCACGATAACGACGGCAACACTGACGGGCATATGATACCCTTTGACGGCAACCTCGATTTTGAGAAATTTCTCAGAAAGCTTAAAGCCCTCGACCACCAGCCACCGCTGTCATTGGAACTTTATATGTCAAAATCCCCCATGTACCGAAACTCTGCACCTGACAGCTTTGTAAGACGTGCGGCAGAAGCGGCGAAACAGCTTGAAAAGCTCTACGATTCCATATAAGTACAAATTTTCGTACAGATAGGAGGACTTATGAAAACCCTTATAGATATGCACACCCATACAGGCTTTTCCCCCGACGGCGAGGGAACTGTCCAGCAGTCTTTAGCCAAAGCCAAAGAACTTGGCTTGGCGGCGTTCGCCATAACCGACCACTGCGACTGCAATTTTCGCTATAAAGCCGACTTTTACGGCGATCCCGAAGCCCTGAAAGACGGCATTATGTACGGCTCAGGTGAGTATGCCCCCACCAGCATAGCGGCCCAGTATGAAGCCGCCCAGCACCTAGAGGGCTTAAATTTCCTCTGCGGTATAGAGCTTGGACAGCCTTTGCAGGATATAGAATTTGCCGAGGAGATAGCCGCCGACAGCCGTCTTGATTTTATCATAGGCTCTCATCATCAAAACAAAGGCAAGGACGATTTCTATTGGATAGAGTACAAAAATATGGACTTGTCACAAATTTATGCTCTCCTCGATGACTATTTCAAAGAAATGCTTGAAATGTGCAAATGGGGCAAATTCGACGTTTTAGGACACCTCACCTACCCTCTGCGATATATCCAAGGGGATTGCGGCATACAAATAGACCTCACCCCATACGAAGAAATTATCAGAGAAATTTTTTGTACACTTATCCAAAAAGGCAAGGGCATAGAGATAAACGTCTCAGGCTTGCGCCAAAAATACGGCAAGCCCCTCCCAGACCTTGGCTATGTGAAGCTCTACAGATCCCTCGGCGGCGAGATATTGACCATAGGCTCAGACGCCCACCGCACAACCGATATTGGCAGAGACATTTCCGCAGGTGTAGAAATGGCGCAGGCGGCAGGCTTTAAGTACCTGACCTATTTCAAAAAGCACGAGCCGAAGTTTATCAAGATAGAAATATGATATCGTATCAAAGCGCCGCAATTCTTGTTTTGCAGGGATAGGGGCGTTTTGTTTTGCTGGTAACATTTCACCCTCCGATACATATAATTATATATAACTCTATCAGGCATAGTCCCACAGGAGGTATCCATATGAAAAAAACAGTTTTCCTCTGCGTCGGCGGTGACGCAAGACAGACATATACAGCTCAGACTCTCTCTAAACTCGGCAGGGTCTATACTTACGGCATGGACGATAAAGGCGAGGTCACTATCCCCCTCGCTCACCTCGATCAGCTTACCGAAAAGGCGGACGTTCTCGTACTGCCCCTCATGAAAGCTGACGGGCTCGATATCCCTTCCTGCCGTAATGTAAAGGTATCATGCAGTGACGTTTCACCCCACCTGAAGAAAAACGCTCTCGTCACAGGCGGTCTCCTCCGCCGTGATCAAATAGAATATTTCTCCTCTCTCGGCTTCGACGTTAAGGATTACTACAAGCGAGAGGAGCTTGTTATAAGAAATTGTATCCCCACGGCGGAGGGCGCTTTGCAAATAGCCATGCAGGAGCTTGCCGTCACCGTGAACGGCTCGACCACCCTCGTTATCGGCTATGGCAGAGTAGCGAAAGCCTGCGCAAAGCTTTTTCGAGCTGTCGGCGCAGATGTGACAATATCCGCAAGAAAGCTTTCTGCACTTGCAGAAGCCGAGGGTGCAGGCTATAAGGCAGAGCTTATCGCCGATCTTGCGGATAATATTTCAGGGTATACTATAATAATAAATACCGTCCCTGCCATGATACTTGATGAAAAGCTTTTGGGCGTAATGGATAAAAACTCTCTTATCATAGACCTTGCTTCCAGACCTGGCGGAGTTGATTTTGAAACTGCCGCAAAGCTGAACAGGCGTGTGGTATGGGCATTGGGACTTCCGGCAAAAGCCGCACCTATGACCGCAGGAGAGATAATCGCCCGAACAGTCACGGACATTTTGAATGAAAGGGGAACAAAGAATGTCACTTGACGGCATACGGATAGGCTTTTGCATGACCGGCTCTTTCTGTACCTTTGAAAAAGCATTTGCCGCCGCAGAACGGCTTGTGCAGCAGGGCGCAGAGCTTGTGCCAATTATGTCTTTCAACGCCGCATCTATATCCACACGTTTCGGTACAGCGGAAGAAAACATCAAACGCCTTGAAGCCATAGCAAACCGCAAGGTCATACGCACCATAGAAGAAGCCGAGCCTATCGGACCGAAAAAGATGTGTGATATCATGGTAGTAGCACCCTGCACCTCAAACACTGCGGCGAAGCTTGCATTGGGCTTGACGGACACCCCAGCCACCATGGCGGTAAAAAGTCACCTGAGAAACGCCTGTCCGGTGGTCATCGCCATATCGACAAATGACGCACTGGCAGGGTGTGCCAAAAACATAGGTTATCTGCAAAATCTGAGAAACTACTATTTTGTACCATATTCGCAGGACAACTGCGAAAAGAAGCCAAACTCCATAGTGGCTGAACTTGAACTCATACCCGAAACTATTCAGTCGGCTCTTGACGGCGTGCAGCTACAGCCTATCATAAGGGTAAAATAAAGCAAAGCTCTCCGACCCATTCGGAGGGCTTTTTTGCGTATATCCGTAGGTTTGCACCTGATTTTTGTACATTCATATCTTCTGTTTATCGCACCACATTGATAACCGCACAAACCATGTAGGGGGAGCAGCGCAATTTCTGCTTTGCAGAAATGCGACGTCCCACACTCTCGACGTTTCGTTTGCAATCTCATTTTCGTTATCCTCACACGGCACATCCACACAATATCGTGAAACATCACCAATACAAATGTATCGCACAACCCCTGATAACCCCACAAACAACGGTAGGGGCGAACAGCGTTCGCCCGCTTTTGTTCACCCACATGGTATGTACAAATTCAAACCATGCCGCTCCCCGAAACGGGCTGTCGAGGGCGCCAGCCCCTACAATTATGCTATGGTTTGCCACGCCGCAAAATCGCTGTCGCTCTTTGCGGATTTTACGTTGTGCAGGAGGACAGAAAAAGCGGCGCAGAGCATTACACTCCGACACCGCTTTGTTTTTATCATTACTTTGCACTTCGTCTTTTTTCATTCTGCACCGCTTGTAGGCTTATGCCTATTGAGGCTCTGCCTCAAACTCCGCAGGGGCTTTGCCCCTTGACCCCACAAGCCCTCTGGCGCCGGGCTTGACCCTGCGCTTTATTGCTCGCTTCGCTCGGTGCTGGCTTCTCACTCTGTATAGCTATGCCATTCCTCACTCCTCACTCCTCACTTAAACCCCGCTCCTCACTTGAGCTTGCGCTCCTCCCCCTTGTGCAATCTGCTTTATAACAAGTCTAAACTTTGTTCACATTCACGAAAGAAATTTCTCTCTCCGCTCTTGCTATTTATGTGAAAATAGTATATAATTATCTTATGCGGTTGATATATTTTGTGTAAATGATACATATAATTAAATCGCATATCACATTAAGCCGTCCAACGGCATAGATTGGAGCGATCAACTTGAAAAAATACGACAGCACAAAAATAAAAAATATTGCTATTGCAGGTCAGGCAGGTTCTGGAAAGACCTCTCTGACTGAGGCACTGCTATATAAAAGCGGAGCTACTGACAGGCTCGGCAAGGTAACTGACGGAAACACTGTTTCTGATTACACCCCTGATGAAATAAAGAGAAAATGTTCTGTTTACACCTCTCTTTCTTCTCTTGAAACTGGCGAGTTCAAGGTAAATCTTCTTGATACTCCTGGTATGTTCGATTACGAGGGCGAAGCTGTCGAGGGCATTGCCGCAAGCGGTTGTGTACTCATCACTGTATCAGGCAAATCAGGCGTTCGTGTAGGCACTCACAAGGCTTATGACCTTGCAAAGGAAATGGGCAAACCTACAATGTTCGTTGTAACAAAGCTTGATGATGATAACGCAAACTTCAATAACGTTCTTACCCAGCTCAAAGCGGAGTTCGGACCTACAGTTTGTCCTGTTGTTGTGCCTGTTATTGCAGACAGAAAGATAGTTTCTTATGTAAATCTCATAGAGATGAAAGCTTATAAGTATGAAGACGGCAAGGCAGTTGAAACTGATATGCCTACTGCTGAGGTATCAGAGAAAATGGAATATCGTATCGACGGACTTATCGAAGCCGTGTCCGAAGCCGTTGCAGAAACTGATGAGGTGCTTTTTGAAAAGTTCTTCTCAGGCGAAGCATTTACACAGAAAGAGCTTATCGACGGAATACATAACGGCATGAATTCGGGTGTTATAACTCCTGTTACCTGCGTGTCTTCTACAGACCTCTCTGGCGTTGATATGCTTCTTAAGGAGATTGACCTCTTGCTCCCACCGCCGTCAGAAAAGGACGCTATGATAGGCGAAACAGCAGACGGCGAAGCTGTGGAAGTGGCTTGCGTTGAAAGCGACCCTATGAGCGCATTTGTATTCAAGACAGTTGCCGACCCATTTGTTGGCAAGATGTCATACATAAAGGTATTTTCAGGAAAGCTTGTACCTAACAAGGAAGTTGTGAACGCTGCCACAGGAAGCACCGAAAAGGTCGGAAAGCTTGTTACGCTTCAGGGCAAAAAGCAGATAGACGTTGCCGAAGCGGGCTGCGGAGATATCGTTGTTGCAATGAAGATGAACGTGAACACTAACGATACTATCTGTGACTCCGCAAGAGTTGTCAAGTTTGCACCTCTGACTTTCCCTAAGCCATGCTATAAAATGGCAGTAAAAGCTAAAAAGCAGGGCGACGAAAGCAAGATATCCGCTGCAATGACAAGACTTATGGAAGAAGACCTTACCATAGATTATAAGCTTGACCCGTCAACAAACGAGATGATACTAAGCACTTTGGGCGGACTTCACCTTGATTCAGTTGTGGGCAGACTTGCAGGAACATTCGGCGTTGAAGTAGAAACTTCTGTACCAAAGATCTCCTATCGTGAAACTATCAGAAAGAAAGTCAAAGTGCAGGGCAGACATAAGAAGCAGTCAGGCGGTCATGGACAGTATGGCGACGTTTGGATAGAATTTGAGCCATGCGTATCTGACGACCTTGTATTTGAAGAAAAGGTGTTCGGAGGAGCAGTTCCAAAGAACTTCTTCCCAGCCGTAGAAAAGGGCTTGCAGGAAAGCGTAAAGAAAGGCGTTCTCGCAGGCTTCCCAGTGGTAGGTCTGAAAGCTATCCTCGTGGACGGCTCATATCACCCTGTTGACAGCTCGGAAATGGCATTCAAAATGGCAGCTTCGATCGCATACAAAGAGGGTATGCGTCAGGCAGAGCCTGTTCTCCTCGAACCTATCGGCTCTTTGAGCGTTTTCGTACCTGACGATAACACAGGCGACATGATGGGCGAACTTAACAAGAGAAGAGGCAGAGTTCTCGGCATGAATCCTGCCGAAAAGAAGGGCATGACCGAGATAGTTGCAGAAGTGCCAATGGCTGAAATGGCAGACTTCACATTGCTTCTCAGACAAATGACGCAGGGTCAGGGCGTGTTCACCTTTGAAAAGGCACGTTC
>CALEJX010000434.1 GCA_937898375.1 uncultured Ruminococcus sp. | reverse complement strand
TCAACCCGATGATGGGTCACCGTGGCTGCCGTCTTGCAGTAACATATCCTGAGATCGCTAAGATGCAGACAAGAGCTGTTATCAAGGCTGCTATCAACGTTCAGAATAAGCACCCAGATTGGACAGTTGAGCCTGAGATCATGATCCCACTGGTAAATGATGTTAAGGAACTCAAGTTCGTTAAGAAGACTGTAGTTGAGACAGCTGATGCTGAGATCGCTGCTGCAGGCGTAGATCTTAAATACCATGTTGGTACAATGATCGAGATCCCAAGAGCTGCTCTTACAGCTGACGAGATCGCTAAGGAAGCTGACTTCTTCTGCTTCGGTACAAACGACCTTACACAGATGACATTTGGTTTCTCAAGAGATGACGCTGGTAAGTTCCTCAATGCTTACTATGACGCAAAGATCTACGAGAACGATCCATTTGCTAAGCTCGATCAGGAAGGCGTAGGCAAGCTCATGGAAATGGCTCTCAAGCTTGGTAAGCCAGTTAATCCAAAGCTTCACTGTGGTATCTGCGGTGAGCACGGCGGCGACCCAACATCTGTTGAGTTCTGCAACAAGATCGGTCTTGACTATGTATCTTGCTCACCATTCAGAGTTCCGATCGCTAGACTTGCTGCTGCTCAGGCAGCTATTAGTAATAGGGATTAATCAGAAAATCGCTATACAATGGGATTTCCCGATAACCTATGAAATGGCAAGAGCCTATCAAAAGGCTAACGGCAAGTATTTAAGGCAAAATCAGTGGGAAGATATAACTCTCGTGATGAGCCTTGAACTTGGTAAATAAAAAGATTGCCCCGTATCCGACGGTTAAATCCGTTAGATACGGGGTTTTTCTATTCCCTGAATATATGATAAGCTCAAATCAACATTAAGAAAGGCGGAATTATTATGAAGAACAGTAAAGCAAACGGAAATCCCGTATCACAGAACCGAGGATTTGTCAACCCCATTTCTGAAAAATTTTTTGAGGGGTGCATATCACAAAAGCTGTCAGATGTCAAGTCTTTTCTGAAATATTTCTCGGAAAGTCCCGAAGCACAAACCGAGGAAAATGTCAAGACCTTTTTCAAGATTTTTTTCTTTAGTGCAGGACTCAGGAGCAAGTCTGCAAATCTGAAAGCGGAGCTTGACGCTTCGGAATACAGAACATTCGTCTATCCCCGTACTATTAAGGGAGCAAGCACGGCTGAGTTCATTAAGACAAAGCGTAAGTTTGAAAAGTACCTTGCCGAAGTCGAAGAAATGGGCAGAATTGCCGATGAAATCGAAGCGGCGATGTATGAAGCACATCTTGATGAATTTGTCAATACCTTTTTTGAAGAAAAGTTCGGCAAAATCGGAGATAATGATATTCTCGTGCTGGAGATTGAATTCTGATGGTGTATTGCAGAGTAGAAACAGCCGACGGATACACGGTAATGTCAAATTACCATTTGCGAGATAAACGGCTCTCACTTAAAGCCAGAGGTTTGCTCTCTCAAATACTGTCGCTCCCTGAAAAATGGGATATGACCATAGCAGGTTTGTCGAAAATCAATCGTGAATGTTCCGATACTATCGCTTCTATCATAAAGGAGCTTGAAGCAACCGGATATATCACCCGATACCGTGAACGACGTGATAACGGCACTTATGGAGAAGTGTTCTACGATATACGAATGAAGCCACGCCGTTTCGATGAACCTGAACGGAATAAATCCGAACGGGTAAAACCCAAACAGATGTCCTCGGCACAATTAAGTAAAGAGAAATCAAGTAAAGAAAAAGAAAATAAAGAGCTTCTTAATATCCATCAATCTATCCTGCCTGATGGGATTGATAAGATTGACGGATACAGAGCAATCATTCTTGAAAATATCGAATACGACTTAATCGTAAACCAATACAACAAGGCACAGCTTGATGAAATTGTCGATATAATGCTTGAATGTGTATGCTCCGAAGCGGAAACGCAGAATATCGGAAGGGATAAAGTTCCGACCGAGCTTGTCAAGAGCCGTATTCTAAAGCTTAATTCTATGCACATTGAATATATCTTCTCCTGTCTGAAAGAAAATCCAAGCAAAGTGCGGAATATCAAGTCCTATCTGAAAACAGTCCTGTATAATGCGGCAGTTACTATCGACAATTATTATACCTCCGAAGTGAATTATCATTTTAATGGGGGCGGTTAATTCCGTACCGTACATAGCAGTCAAGTATTAAAAACACTTGGCTGCTTTTTTTATACCCAAAAGGAGGTCAGACTATGAGTTTTCCACTCAAAATCCCTTAGCAAGAACAAAAATAACCCGAAAGGAGGACAGTAATGCAGGAGCAGAACTCCGAAAAAGTCGTGTCGCTGTCGGTCAGGGCGACCAAAGTTACGGCGAATGTGCTGAAATCGGCGGTAAGAGCCTATCTCTCGGCACAGAAAAACAAGTCCCCGAAGGTCTATAAAGGAAAGCAATCGGTAAAACACCTTGTTCAAAAAGGCGAAAAGCTCACGAATATCGAAGTTACCGACCAGAACATTAAGTCCTTCAACAAGACCGCACGTAAGTACGGTATCGACTACTCTCTCAAAAAGGACGGCTCTGAAAAGCCGCCGAGATACTTCATCTTTTTCAAGGCAAAGGACGCAGAGGTTATGAACGCTGCTTTCAAGGACTTCCTCGGAAGTGAAATGAGAAAGAGCAAAAAGCCGTCTATCAAGGCAAGGCTTAAAACTCTCGGCGAGCAGGTCAAGGAAAAGGCTCAGGAGCGTACAAGAGAGAAAAACAAGACACGGGAGACAGAACTGTAATGAAATTTAATAAGCAAAAAGTAATGAAGGTTCTGCCCTTTGTTATCCTTGGATATGCCTTCAACAAAGTATCTCAGGCATTTACAAATGCCGCAGGCACAGAACTTGGCGATAAGATAATGAACGGAATGAGTAATGTCGGTAAAGTGTTTGCTAATCCCTTGCCGAGCTTCAACCCTATCGACCTGCTTATCGGTGTTGCAGGCACTGTGATTATTAAGCTTGTTATCTACGTTAAGGGCAAGAACGCAAAGAAATACCGGAAAGGCTGTGAGTACGGCTCTGCCCGTTGGGGTAATGCAGAGGATATAAAACCGTATATGGCTGACAAGTTCGAGGATAATGTCATTCTTACCGAAACGGAACGTCTGACTATGGACGGCAGACCAAAGGCAGGACCTAAATACGCACGAAACAAGAATATCCTTGTAATCGGTGGCTCAGGCTCAGGTAAAACCAGATTTTATGTAAAGCCTAATCTGCTTCAAATGCACAGCTCCTATGTGGTCACAGACCCGAAAGGAACGGTACTGAACGAAGTCGG
>CALEJX010000433.1 GCA_937898375.1 uncultured Ruminococcus sp. | reverse complement strand
TTACCTAACTTGTCCATAGTCTTGGTTGATTTTTCTTGGTTCTTTTCAAAGTTTTCGACCGCTTTCTTTTGCATACTTTCTGCTAATTCCATGGTATCCTTAGCTTGTTTCATTTTTACTCCGCCACGAATACCACCGCCTAAACCTGCCGCACCTGCAGCAACTGCCAAAATAATTGGGATTGGCATATTAAACACCTCCTGATTTTTTCAAACTATTACAAGCTTCATAATTTTGCTCATAATATTCTTCCTTTGTCATTATATCTTTAAAGTACAGATCATAACATTCATCAACTCTGCAAAAAGTTGGTCTGTTACTATATATACTGCAAAGATTTCCTTTTAGATATTTGCATTTTCCTGTGCCGTCATCAAGCCCCTTGTAAAGTTCTGCTTTTCTGATATTCTTGCAGCACATACCACATTTATCACACTTAAACATTATTCAAATACCAGAACAGCATTATCATCTTTCATAAATGAATCAAAGCTATCATATCCTTTCCACGGGATATCTATGCCGATCTTGTCGTAGATATTTCTCAGATTGCGATTTAATTCTTCCTCGTTTCTATATGATCCGATATTACTTGTTACACTATTAAACAGCTCAGTTTCTTCCTTGAATTTTTGTATATCTATCTCCATAAGCAGAGCAGCATAGTTCTCAAAATACTCAGCTGTTTTCTGATAATTATTTACGATATCACTTGCAAAATTAATATTTTTGAAAAAGGACATAAGTTTATTAACAATCTCACCTCTGTGGTCAATTAAATATAACAACGTGCAACTAAGTATTCCTGTAACCATTGATCCGCAGAAAGCAGATATAACATCACCTAATACGGGAATAGGTGTGCTATTTATTGCCTCTGTAACGATCGTACCCAACACTACACTTGCTCCAGTTGCTATGATTTTTGAAACAGCAACCAACTTTTCGCTGAATGTGTAATGATCAGGATTTATAAATAAAACTTTTAATGCCTGCACTATTGAAGCATAACTCTGACGTATTATTTTGACTACATTTTTGGCGGTTGTAAAAAAGATATTGCATATGGTAGTTGTAAAACTTGATAGTGCTCCAGCAACTGTACCCTGCAAAAGCTTTCCTATAGATTTTATTGACATTGACTTATCGATACCCTGTTTTACTGCATTGCCTAAAGTATTGAAAAAAGCACCAAATTCAAAATTTTCTTTTAAATTGGCTTTCTCAAATTCTGCTTTTATCTCAAACCAAATATTCGCAAACATAAATCCAAAAGCTTCTCTTAAACCCATTTTAACGCCAACCTTACCAGCTGCCAATGCAGTATCATTTGCAAATTGAGGACTTGTATAGTATGTTTTGGCAAGCTTCTTTTCATATGCGGCTCTTGCCTGTTTATCAATGTCTTTCATATTTTCTTTCTGTTTGTCAGTATATTCATCACCGTGTTTATCCAGAAAGTCGTCCATTGTATCTGCTTTTTTTGTTCGGTTTGTATGCGGATTTGTAGCTTTTAAATTTTCATCTGAATTAGCAAGGTCAACTCCATCAAGGCCAGCTAAAACCCTTCCTCGGTCATCGTGTATTTCTTTTGCGGAAATGACGTGATCCAAATCAGATTTATCATTTTGTTTGATTTTTTTGCCGGTATAGCTATCAACCAATTTTCCTGATTTGCGTTGTGCAGAAATTTCTTTATTTTTATTTTTATAAGCCGATGATGAATGATATTCGCTGGAATTATAATCACCTCGATTGTTGTAGTTTTGTTCATTTTGCTTATTTTTGTAGGTCATAACGTCTTTTCCATCAGGGCTTGATTGACCTACTTTTCTTACATTGTTAATGGTATCAACATCTCCACCATATTGGTCTTTTATTATAAAATCGAGACCAAATGATGTAATTATACTTTCAATTATTACCGATTCATACTGCTTGAATATAGTTTTTAACGGGCTTTGTTTTTCATCTTCTTCAACCACAAAGTTGTTAGAAGCAGCAATAACGAAATTTTCCATAATAAATCCTCCTATTCCTCATACCTCATCTTCATCGCCTCTATCTCCCTCCGCATATCCTCCACCAGCGGCTCAGGCTCAAGGACTTTGACCCATGAGCCTTGGGATAGCAGATACATTATTATTCCCCTGCCATAGTTAACTTCGGCGGTGATAACGCTCTTTGCGCCGTTTTGCTCGACGACCTTTGCGGTGGGCAGCCTGTCAAGAATAGCCTGCAAGGACAGCCCCGAAAACTCAAAGGTTATCCGCACGTTGTCACCTGGGAACATAAACTGATTTTTCTCACGCAGATCACCCTCGTCAAAGCTGTGTTCACGATCAAGCTCAAACTTTTCTCTGTGTTCAACTATCCCCTTTATCCTGTCTATGCGGAAATACCTCGCTTTGTACTGCGTTTCATCAGCCGCATATGCGATAAGATAGAAATAATATTCGCTGAACATTATCGCCGCAGGCTTCAGCTTCCTGACGACCTCGCTCCTGTCCATTTTCAGATATGTCACCGAAATGACCTTTTTGCCGTCAATGCACTGCACAAGCCGCCAAAGATTGTCTATTACGCTGTCGCAGTCAGACCGCACCTCGTGATAATGATATATCTCTCTGCGGATCACCTCGTCAAGAAGCTTTCGGTCATTGGCAGTGGTAAACTTTTTCAGCTTTGAAACTATGGATAGCATATCTTCTTTGCTGAAACAACGTGCCCCGAGTATCACTTTTACTAAGGCAAAAAGCTCCTGATTTTTCAGAAACTCGTCGCTTTTAAGTATGTAAGCCCTGTCCTTGTGAGAATATGTGACCTCCGCATTTTGCATAAGCTCCCTGTGTTCCGCAAGAAAATCATTTATCCTGCCAATGTCACGGCTGACGCTCCTTGACGATATCCCGTACTCCTCCGCAATAAGTTTGTTAGGAACGACCTCGCCATGCAAAAGCCGATAAAATATTTCAAGAACTCTGTCTAAACGCTCATTTTCCATTTTATTACCCCTCTTTCTTGTAATTATACCACATTTGATTTTGAATTTGTTAAGCTGGCAGCTTAGTATAACGTTTTCGTACAATATTTTTTTATTTTAACTAAAAATGTAAATTTATTGGTATGAAAAATCATCGTATCCTGTCGTTTTATTCTGTTTTCAGTATAGCATAATTGCCAGACAAAGGTATGTCCGTTTAAAATTCGTTTACTTTAGGCTGACTATTGAATATAAAATTGCAAAACAAAAAGTGCCTTAATTCTAGTCATAAGGCACTTTTGCTATGTGGAGCATAAAAAAAGAGAACCACCCGAAAGTAGTTCTCTTAAATGTTTTTGTGTTGCGACTATGAAATAGATGACAATAAAAAATGCCAATTTGACGTCATCTATCAAGCAGTCTTATCCTGCCGAGTCAGCTGTCTTTTGATACTCCTTCACCTCACACTCCACAAAATCCTTCGCAAACTGCACCGCCTCCGAAAAACTGTTTTCCAGTATCTCAAAACCCACAGCCGCAGAAAAGTTGTCGATCTCAATACGTTCGG
>CALEJX010000432.1 GCA_937898375.1 uncultured Ruminococcus sp. | reverse complement strand
ATCAAGCCCAAGTTTAGTTATAGCCTTGGTATAGCCAAAGGTCAGCGGTTTTTTACCCTCAGGCACAAAATCAAGCCCGAGCTGTTCAGCAAAAGGCTTCACTCTTGGAGCATGGTTATTTGAAACGATCATAAGCTTTATCCCTGCCGCTTTCATCTCAGCAAGCCAATCAAGGCTCGACTGCGGCGGAATGGGATTGTTATGTGTCGTCAGCGTATTATCAAGATCGAGGAGCAGCCCCTTGATATGCTTTTTAGCAAGAAAATCGGGGGTTATCTCTCCTACCTTGTCAAAAACATAAGTTGGTTTGAACATAAAAAACTCCTGTAGTATAAAATAAAAAGCGGACATAAAAATGCCCGCCTTTAATTACATATTAGTATTTACGCTTACGAGCAGCTTCGGACTTCTTCTTACGCTTTACCGAAGGCTTTTCGGAGTGTTCTCTTTTCCGAACCTCTGCGATAACGCCGTCTCTTGCACAAGATCTCTTGAAACGCTTAAGCGCTGTATCCAAAGTTTCGTTCTTTCCAACACGGATTTCTGCCAAAATTATTCCCTCCCTTTGCCACCTGTGACAGAGGCAATTCTATCGGCGTTTCCGAAAATCAACGGTGATAGTGAAGGTGTCTGCAAAAGCAAACCTGAAACGCTTTACGTTCCCCCCAGTCCTACTCTTTCGGACCGCTCTGTCTTTAATCTGCGGAATTTATAAAACCGATATAATTACAAATTTAATTATACTATATTTCCGCCAAAAAGTCAATAGCTTTTTGCCTCTTTTTTTGATTTTTCCGAGGAAAATTTTCTCTTACTTTACAACGAGATTTACAAGCTTGTTAGGAACATAAATTTCCTTAACTATGTTCTTGCCCTCTGTTGCCTTAACGATAGCTTCATCAGCCTTAGCAAGTGCTATAACGTCGTCCTTAGCTGCGTCTGTTGGTATCGTAAGCTTAGATTTTACCTTGCCGTTTATCTGACAAACGATCTCGATAGTATCGTCCTTGCAGAGTGCTTCGTCATATGTTACCCACTCCTGCTCGTCAAGAACGCCCTCGCAGCCGATCAACTGATAAAGCTCCTCAGTAACGTGAGGTGCAAAAGGATTGAGTATGATAAGGAGATCTCTGAATTCTTTCTTTGTGATAGAGCCGACATTATAGATCTCGTTAAGAAGCGTCATCATTGCCGCAATGGCAGTGTTGAACTTCATTGACTCGATATCTTCTGATACTTTCTTGATAGTCTTGTGCATGAGTGATCTCAGCTTGTCGCTGTACTCATCACTGTCAACTACCTTATCCTGCAATGCCCAAATTCTGTCCACAAATCTCTTACAGCCCTTAACGCTGCTCTCGCTCCATGGAGCTGCTTTCTCATAGTCGCCCATGAACAGAACATAAAGTCTGAGAACGTCTGCACCATACTCGTCAACAACATCGTTAGGGTCAACAACGTTTCCTCTTGACTTGCTCATTTTCTCGCCGTCAGGTCCAAGGATAAGTCCCTGAGCCGTTCTCTTTGCATAAGGCTCAGATGTTGGTACAAGACCGAGGTCATAGAGAAACTTATGCCAGAAACGTGAGTAGATCATATGACGTGTAACGTGCTCCATACCGCCGTTATACCAGTCAACAGGCATCCAGTATTTCAGCGCTTCCTGTGAAGCGAACTCCTTATTGTTGTGAGGGTCGCAGTAGCGGAGGAAGTACCATGAAGAACCTGCCCACTGTGGCATTGTATCTGTTTCTCTCTTTGCGTCACCGCCGCACTTAGGGCACTTGCAGTGTACGAAAGAGTCTATCTTAGCAAGAGGGCTTTCGCCGTCTGTACCAGGTTCAAAGTTCTCTACCGGTGGCAGCTTGAGTGGAAGCTCGTCATATGGTACAGCGACCATTCCACAGTGAGGACAATGTACTATAGGGATAGGCTCGCCCCAATATCTCTGACGGTTGAACGCCCAGTCCTTCATCTTATACTGTACGCCCTTTTCGCCGCAGCCAAGTTTTTCAAGAACAGTAAGCATCTTTTCGATAGCTTCTTTTTTGTTTGTTATGCCGTTAAGCTCACCTGAGTTGACCATTTCGCCGTCGCCTGTATAGGCTTCCTTAGAAATGTCACCGCCCTTTATGACTTCGATTATGTCAATGTCGAACTTCTTTGCAAAATCATAGTCTCTTGTATCGTGAGCAGGAACAGCCATTATAGCGCCTGTGCCGTAGCCCATCATAACATAGTCTGAGATGTAGATCGGTATCTCCTTGCCTGTGATAGGATTGATAGCTGTCAGTCCGTCTATCTTAACACCTGTCTTATCCTTAACGAGCTGAGTTCTCTCAAATTCGCTCTTCTTTGCGCACTCTGTCTTATATGCGTCAAGGTCAGCAATGTTTGCAATACTGTCTCTGTATTTCTGGATAATAGGGTGCTCAGGTGCGATTACCATGAATGTAACGCCGTAAAGTGTGTCAGGGCGTGTAGTATAGATCTTAAGCTGCTCGTCCTGTTCTTTTATCTTGAAGTTTACAAATGCGCCTGTTGACTTGCCTATCCAGTTCTGCTGCTGGAGCTTGATGTTAGGCAGATAGTCAACTTCTTCAAGTCCCTGAAGAAGCTTGTCAGCGTATTGTGTAATTCTCAGATACCATACTTCCTTGGTTTTCTGAACTATCTCGCTGTGGCAAACATCGCAGTGACCGCCCTGTGAGTCCTCGTTTGAAAGGACTACCTTACAGCTTGGGCAATAGTTTACAAGGGTCTTATCTCTGAATACAAGACCATTCTCGAACATTTTAAGGAATATCCACTGCGTCCACTTGTAGTAGTTTTCGTCAGTTGTATCGATAACTCTTGACCAATCGAATGAAAAGCCTACTCTTTTGAGCTGACTTGTGAACTTCTTGATGTTGTCGTCTGTTACTTTTCTTGGGTGAACGCCTGTTTTGATAGCTGTGTTCTCTGTAGGCAGACCATAAGCGTCAAAGCCTATAGGGAAAAGCACATTATAGCCCTGCATACGTCTTTTACGGCTAACAACTTCAAGACCTGAATACGCCTTGATGTGTCCAACGTGCATGCCGTGACCTGACGGATAAGGGAACTCTACAAGTCCATAGAATTTCTTTTTTGAGAAATCATTGCTTGCCTCAAAGGTCTTATGCTCGTCCCAGTATTTCTGCCATTTGCTTTCTATGGCCGAAAAATTGTATTCTTTCATCTTTATCAATCCTTTGTTAAATTATAATTGTCAAAATTAATCCTGCGGTTCGTCAGGCAAGAACTGCTTTACGTCGATATCCTTGCCATCAGACCATAGTCTTTCAAGGTTGTAATGGTCTCTTGTTTCCTTATAGAAAACATGAACTATGATATCGCCGTAATCAAGTACCACCCAAGTTGCACCCTGATAGCCCTCTGTTCTGCTAGGTTCAACGCCGAGCTGGCTCATTTTGAACTCAACTTCCTCTGCAAGAGCCTTTGTCTGAGTGCTTGAAGTACCATTTGCAATAACAAAATAATCCGCAACTATGGTCAGGTCGCCGATCTCGATGATCCTGATGTCCTCTGCTCTCTTTGAATCAAGAGCTTTCACTATAGTTGACAGCTTTTCATTCTGTGAAATATTGTCCATAAAAATCTCCTTTATTTTGAAATATCAGCAAAATCGTTATATGCTTCAAGTGTGGAAACAGGGATAGTATTGCCCTTTTCCACCAAGTCTTTTATTGAGAATTTTAAAGCCTCGAACATTGCTTTCTCCAAGCTTTGCTCGGCATATTTTCTCATTTTCTTTACATCTTTATAATCCCTGTCCGCAGAGATCAGATCTGCAAGATAAACTATCTGGCTGAGCTTTGGCATATTGCCGCAGGCAACTGTATGATAGCGTATGGCTGAGATTATCTCAGGGTCATGGATATCAAAAAGCGTCTGCACAAGCTCTGCTCCTGCGATACCATGAAACAGCGGAACGGCTTTTTTCTCTATGTCACACACATCAAGTGAAGATTTTGACACTATCGCCGCAAGCTCCAGCGCCGGTATTTCTTTTGCAACGTCATGCAAAAGTCCTGCAACATAAGCTTTATCTGTGTCAGCGCCATATCTTTTTGCAAGCTCAACAGCGGAATTTGCAACGTTCACTGAGTGTGTGTATCTTTTTTTTGATAAATGTTCTTTTAGGTATGCTTTATAAATACCTATCGTTTTTTTATCTGCCACTTGGAAAACCTCGGTTATACAAATTTTTGTCCACTATATATTGTACAACATTTTCACTCAAATAGCAAGAGCAATCATGATTTTTTTTGAGCATTTGACGTATCTCAGTTGAAGATACCTCAAATGGAGCGGTTTTTACTATGATTATCTCTCCGCCCTCCGCTCTGAGCTGTTCGGCTTTCATCTCAATACGGTCAACGTCCTCTTGCGAGCGTGCAACGCAGATAAGCGCCGAGAGTGATAATATCTCTTTATACTGATACCATTTTTCAAATGAAAGAAGCATATCGCTGCCCATGATGAAAAACAGCTTATCCTGCGGGTAGACCTTTTTCAGATGTCTGAGTGTTATCACCGAATAGCTTTTGCCCTCTTGTTTAAGCTCCCAATCGGATATTTCCACACATGGGATATCAGCAAAAGCAATCCTGCACATATTCAGCCTGTCCTCAGAG
>CALEJX010000431.1 GCA_937898375.1 uncultured Ruminococcus sp. | reverse complement strand
GCACATGAGCGTTTACGGCACACTTGACAACCTCCATGAAAAGGTTGCAATCCACATCAACGATACTCACCCAACTCTTGCTATCCCAGAGCTTATGAGAGTTCTTCTTGACGACTGCGGCTATTCATGGGACAAGGCTTGGCACATCGTTACAAACACATTTGCATACACAAACCACACTGTAATGCCTGAGGCACTGGAGAAGTGGGACTGCAACCTTCTTAAGAGCGTTTGCCCTAGAATTTTCTCTATCATCATCGAGATAAACGAGCGTTACTGCAAGGATCTTTGGGAGAGATACAAGGATCAGGCTAAGGTATCACATATGTCTATCGTTGAGGACAACAAGGTAAAAATGGCTACACTTTGCGTACACGCTTGCCACAGTGTAAACGGCGTTGCAAAGATACACTCTGAGATAATCAAGAAAGAAACATTCAAGGACGAGTATCTTGACACACCAACAAAGTTCAAGAACGTTACAAACGGTATCGCATACAGAAGGTGGCTGTATCAGTCTAACGAGGGTCTGACAGAGCTTCTCTGCGAGAAGATAGGCGACGGCTTCCTTAAGAATGCCGCAGAGCTTTCAAAGCTTGCTGTATTCAAGGACGACAAGGACGTACTTGACAGACTTGCTAAAATAAAGCTTGACAACAAGAAGAACTTTGCAAAGTATGTAAAGAACCAGTACGGCGTTGTTCTCAACACTGACTCTATCTTTGACGTACAGGTAAAGAGACTTCACGAATACAAGAGACAGCAGCTCAACGCTTTGAACATCATTGCGCAGTACAACTACCTCAAGGCTAATCCAAACGCTGATTTTGTACCAAAGACATACATCTTTGCTGCAAAGGCTGCTCCTGGCTACTACATGGCAAAGCAGATAATCAAGCTTATTTGGAACATTTCTCAGGAGCTGAAAAAGGACAAGAAGCTCAACGAAAAGCTCAACGTTATCTTCCTCGAGGACTACAACGTATCGCTTTCTGAGATACTCATGCCTGCGGCAAACATCTCTGAGCAGATCTCACTTGCAGGTACAGAGGCTTCCGGTACAGGTAACATGAAGCTTATGATAAACGGCGCTATCACACTTGGTACAATGGACGGTGCAAACGTTGAGATACACGAACAGGTAGGCGACGACAACATCATCATCTTCGGTATGAACGTTGACGAGGTAAACGCTTGCAAGGCAGGCTACAGACCTATGGACATCTACAACTCAAACGCAGTTGTTAAGCAGGCTATCGACACACTTCAGTATGGCATCAACGGACAGCAGTTCAATGAGATCGCTGACAGCCTGAAGAACTCTGACCCATACATGGCTCTCAAGGACTTTGATTCCTATCAGAAGGCACAGGCTTACGCTTCTGAGTGCTACAAGGATCAGACAAAGTGGCAGAAGATGAGCCTTGCAAACATTGCAGGCGCAGGCATTTTCTCCGCAGACCGTTCTGTTGAGGAATACGCTAGAGATATTTGGGGTCTTTCAAAGTAATCCTATTATAAAAATCATCGGACAGTTGCTTGGTGCGGCTGTCCGATTTTTTGTACATATATGCAATTCATAAAGCGATAATTTTGTCGGGTGAATGCCACATAATTTGTAGGGAACGGCGCCCTCGACGTCCCCTACATATTTTGAGCAATGTTTATACAATGTGCAAAACAATAAATTTGTGGTGGCGACAGGACGGGCGAACGCTGTTCGCCCCTACATTTTTTGCACACAAAAAAAGGACGGATTTCGCCGTCCTTTTCTTATATAAACATATTTTAGTCCTCATCAGCAAGAGCAAAATCTATCTTGCCGGAGTTTACATTTGCGTTCAGCACCTTTACCCTGATAGGGTCGCCAACACGATATTCCATGCCGTTTGTGAGGTTTTTCAGGCTCACCATATCGTCGCAGACATATTCGCCGTCAGGCATATTGTCGGTGTGGAGAAGTCCCTCGCAGGTGTCAGGGAGGGCGATGAACAGACCGAACTCAACGGCTGAGACCACAGTTCCCTCGAACTCCTCGCCGATATGGGCGGTCATATACTCAGCCTTATAGCAATCCTCACAGCTTCGCTCCACCTGCATTGCGGTAAGCTCTGTCTTTGTGGACTGGTCGGCGGAGGCGTAAACGAACTTATTGAACTTTGTGGCGCACTCCTCTGCACTGCTTCCGCTGAGAAAAGCTGACATTATCCTATGGATAGTCAGGTCAGGGTAACGTCTGATAGGGGAAGTGAAGTGGGCGTAATCCTCCAGCGCAAGTCCAAAGTGACCCACAGGCTCGGTGGAATATCTTGCCTTTGACATACTTCTCAGGACGATATTGTTCATGATAAGGTCGATATCAGTACCCTTTGCGGCTTTGAGTATCTCGGACATATCCCCAGGGGAAGCCTTTTCGCCCAGCTTATACTGCACGTTCAGCTTAACGAGGGCTTCTCTCAGTGACTCCAGCTTCTCGTCTGACGGCTCTTCGTGGATACGATAAACGAACGGCAGGTTATTATCCATGCCAAATCTTGCGGCACACTCGTTTGCAACAAGCATAAAATCCTCGATTATCTCCTCACTTCTTCCACGGGTACGTCTTTCAACGCCCACACAGATATCTTCGTCATTGATGATAAGCTTGCTCTCAGAGGTTTCAAGCTCAGGACAGCCACGGTTTTTCTTGTTTTTGTACAAAATATCCGCAAGCTCCTTTATAATAGGAAGCTGGTCTGAGACTTCGGCATATTTTTCTTTAAGCTCTGTATCGTCACTGCCTGCCAAAAGTGAATTTATCTCGGAATAAACGCCCTTTACACAGGAGCGGATAACAGTTTTTGCAAACTTATAGTCCGTGATGTTGCCCTGCTTGTCAAGCTCGCAAAGACATGAGAATGCAAGTCTGTCCTCCTGCGGATTAAGGGAGCAAATGCCGTTTGAAAGCTCTTTGGGGAGCATTGGTATAACTCGGTTTGCGTAATAAACGCTTGTGCCACGCTTAAAAGCTTCGTTATCAAGCTGTGACTTCGGCTGAACATAGTGGGAAACGTCGGCAATGTGAACGCCAAGCAGGTAGCCTGTTTTGGTGCGCTCTACGGAAATTGCGTCGTCGATATCCTTTGTATCTGCGCCGTCAATGGTGAAAATTGGCTTGTCACGGAGGTCAAGGCGGTTCGGTATCTCCTCTTTTATCCTTGAATAGTCGGACACCTCCCTAGCCTCATAAATGACCTCGCTTGGGAAAACAGGGGTCAGACCATTTACTTCGAGAATGCTCATTGCGCAGGCTGATGCTTTCATGGAGCTTCCATAGCTTGAAACTATCTCGCAGACGTGTTCAGAGTGCCTGTTTCCACGCTTTGTGACCTGTGCCACCACCTTGTCCCCCTCATGAAGCTCAAGGCGCATAGGATTCTCAAAGGTCATAGCATATTTTGACAGCATATCAGGAACGATTTTCAGCACGCCGAACTCGCTTACAAGCTCACCTGTGAACTTAGCAAAATTCTCCTCCACGATGCTCATGACCTCGCCCTCAGTGCAAGCGCCCTCGCCCTTGAACGTTCTCACAAGGACGATATCGTGTGGCATTGCGCCTTTAAGATACTTGCCCACAACGAAAATTTCCTCGTCAGTAGCAAGATTTTTCACGAAGCCATAGGTCTTGTTGAGCCTTACCACCTCGCACTTGACGAACTTCTTAGGGTCAACGAGCCTTATGCCAAACTTATCTTCCATTATCTCGCCGTTTTTCTTCATTTTGTCAACGGCTTTTGTGAATTTTTCAAACTCGAAGCCCTTTCCTCTGCACGATCTTAGCAGTTCCTTGAAAGTCAGCGGCTTTTTGCCTGCCTTTTTAAGCTTTGAGTATATTATTTTTTTGTAATCTAACTTCATAAATTTCCTTTCTTTTTACTGTTACTTTACTTTCCCAAAAGAAAAAGCCCTGCACGGAGCAGGGCGGGCAATTATTTCTTGATCTGATAAATAATATTTACAGCAAGAGTTATCACGAATATCAGTATCGCACTTATCCTTGTCAGTCTGTTAAGCTTAGCGTCCTTGGTGTTTGAACCGTTCTTTCCATAGAAAGAATCGTTATATCCACCGCCGATAGCAGATGTAAGGCCCTGCTCTTTGGTGTCCTGTGCAAGAACTACAAGTATGATAACGAGGCTGGCTACGATCAGCAGTGCGCCTGCAACGATCTCAATTACGCTCATTTTTGTTCCTCCAAAACATAATTATACATTTTATATTATTATAGCACACATCTTCTCAGATTGCAAGGGGTTTTCAGAAATTTTTTCAGTTCTTTTTCTTTTTATCTGTGCTTTCAGCCTTTGAGGTAGTATCTTTCTGCGCTTCCACCTGCTGGATAACGGTGACATTTGTGACGTCAAGGCGCTTTTTCAGGAACTCCGTGACAGTTTCAAGCTGGCTGTCGGTAAGAGCCTTGTTTTCATATAGCACCACTGTTATGCCATTGACAGTGGTCGGTGAGCCTATGGTATGGCTGTTCATGTGACCGCCTGCCGCTCCTGTTATGTTCGGATAAACGATAGCAAGCTCTTCGGCAATGTCGCTCATGTCGATATCATAGCTTTGATAGCTGTCGAGCTGGGCTTTAAGGCTCTCGTTCTCGGCTTTAAGGTCGTCATTTTCTTTCTGCGCAAGCACCTGCGCTACCTTGTTCTGGGTTTCCTCATCGTCGGCGTTCTTTTCAAGCATTTTTTCAACATCATCGGCTGTGACGCCGCTTTCCACCTCGGTCTGGGTTATCACAAGCTTATAATCCCCTAGTCCGAAATCTTTAAGCTCGCTTTGAAGCGCCTTTGTATCGGCGGTGCTTATCTTCTTGCCAAGTAATGCCACTTCTATCATGCGGTTATCGGTATCTACAGTTTTCTGCACTATCTGAGTGCCGTCAAAGTCGAATTTCTCGGAGATGAACTTCTCGGCGTTGCTGTTATCCATGGACTTGTCAACGATATTATAGCCAAGATAGATACTCGGAAGCATTGTGATAACTGCGATAATGGCGATATTTCGGTGTATCTTTTTGAGAGCCTTTGGGGAAATATCGTTGCCGTGAGGTAATCTTAAAATTTTCAGAACGATTATAGCCGCAAGGCAGATGAAAAAGCTGTTTATGAAGAAAAGATACAATGCGCCGCCAAAATAGTCAAGGCGGTGTCTTGCCAAGCCGTAGCCTGCGGTACAGAGCGGCGGCATAAGGGCAGTTGCGATAGCCACGCCCGGTATAACGTTGCTTTTCTCCTTACGGGTCTGACCTATTATGCCTGCAAGTCCACCGAAAAGTGCTATGAGAACGTCCCACGCTGTAGGGGTAGTTCGGGCGAGAAGCTCTGAGGAAGCTGTGGTGATAGGTGAAATGGTAAAGTAAATAGTCGAGGTGATAAGGCAAATGACCACCTGTATCCCAAGGCGTATCGCCGCCCCCTTTGAAAGCGTCAGGTCATTGGTGGCTATTCCGTAGCCTATGGCTGTGATGCCGCCCATAAGAGGTGAGATAAGCATTGCGCCGATTATAACGGCGGTGGAGTTCATGTTCAGACCTATGGAAGCTATAAGTATGGCAAGCATAAGAATACACATATTCGTACCCTGTAGCTTTGCGCCTGAAATAATGGTATTGTGTATCTCGTCAGGGTCAGCCATATCCCAGCGCAGGCTGAACATATTTCTAAGCCCTCGAATAAATCTGCCTTCCTGTAATTTCAAATCTCAGACCTCCCTGCTTATTCTACTGCACCCCATGCGATGTTCTGCAAACGCCTTACAGAATCGGTAGTACCTGCGCCTGCCTGCTGGATAAAATAGAGTATGCAGAGCTGCTCCTTCGGGTCAAGGCTGAAATAGCAGCCCATCCAGCCGTCCCAGCCGAAAGAGCCTTCTGATTGGATAAGTCCTGCGGCGGCAGGGTCTTCAAGGATACGCATGAAGTTGCCGTAGCCGTGACCTTTTGTGCTGTCCCAATTAAGGGTCTTGCGCTGTTCGGGAGCAAGACCGTTTCTTGCCATGAAATCAACTGTGTTTCTGCCGAGTATTCTCACGCCGTTAAGCTCGCCCTTGTTCATGAGCATTTTGGCAAACTTTGCATAGTCCTCTGCGGTAGAAACAAGACCTGCTCCGCCTGATTCAAATGCAGGGGGAACAGTGTAGTCGGTAAGGCAAAGGTGGAAGTGGGTGAAAGGCTCGTTTCCGCCATTTTTGTACTCATAGCACTGAGCAAGTCGGCTGTATTTTTCAGCAGGGATATAGAAGCCTGTATCGTTCATGCCGAGCGGCTCAAAAATCTCTTTTCTGAGAAAGTCGCCGAACTTCATGCCAGAAACCACCTCGATAACAGCGCCCATGATGTCGGCAGAAGCGCCATACATCCACTTTTCACCAGGGGTGAACATAAGAGGACGCTTGCCCATTTCCTTGGCGAAGCTAACAGTGTCGAGAAGCTTTTCGCCTTTGAGATATTTTTCAGACTGCTCGCCCCAAAGCTCACCCATTTTCTGACCTGAGGGAGTGCCGTCAGGGTAAGGAATACCCGAAGTCATGGTGAGCAGGTCGCCGATAGTGATATCCCTGTCAGCAGGGCGCTCGCCGTTCTCGTCAAGAACGACAGGGTCGGAGAACTCAGGGATAAACCATTTGAGCAGGTGACGGGTGTCGAGCAAGCCACGCTCAATGAGTATCATTGCGGCAGCGGCGGTGACAGGCTTTGACATAGAAAAAAGCCTGAAAATGCTGTCGGTTTTCATGGGGATATTTTTCTCCTTGTCAGCAAGACCGAAGCTTTTTAGATAAACAGTTTCGCCCTTGTGGATAATGCTGAGAACTGAGCCTGAGAAAACGCCGTTGGTTATTTCTTTTTGTGCAACAGCGTCGAGATATTTAAAATTTTCGTACATGATGAAACCTCCGTGTCTATGATGTTTGATATATAGGATTATAACACAGATTGGGGGAAAATGCAACATGGTTGGGTGAGGAGCGAAGTTAAGTGAGGAGAGGGGTTTAAGTGGGGAGTGAGGAATGAGGAATGACATAGCCGTACAGAGTGAGAAGCCAATGCCAAGCAGAAGGAACACCGAGCGAAGCGATTTTTCGGCATGGCAAACCATAGCAACCAAATGTAGGGGACGGCGTCCTCGATGTCCCACCCCTGTTTGCCTGCGCTTTCTTATGATATTCGCACAACGTTTTGCGCAACATGGCACGTCTACTCCAAATTGCAACAAAATGGACATTGTCGCTCCCGAAAACGGGACGTCGTAATTTTGCTTTGCAGAAATTGCGCCGCTCCCCTACATGGTTTGTGAAACGCATAAAAACGTGCGGATAACACAAGGTTTGACAGGCGAACGAAACGAGCGAACACTGTTCGCCCCTACCGCCATTTGTCGGGTTATCACAAGTAAGAATAAAAAATCACGCCCCTCAAAAGAAAGGCGTGATATGGGTGCAATGCGTTAACACCTCTGCATATTACAAGAAAAGGTCTTTTATAAGGAATTATCCTTTACTTTCTGCAAGAAACGCTTTGCCGCTTCGCTGAACACCGCATAGCGTTTCCAGATCAGCGCATAGCGGATCTCCAACGGCGGC
>CALEJX010000430.1 GCA_937898375.1 uncultured Ruminococcus sp. | reverse complement strand
GATTATACCACACAAAACATTTTTTTGCAAGGACATTCAAAAGTTTTTAATGAAAAGAATTAAATATTATGTTAATAGCCTGTAAACATTCCGTTAACTGGCGTTCTTTTCATTTTTATCCGGGATATCCTTGGGTTTATCTTTTGTTTTATCTATTGGTTTTTTCACTGTTCCCTCCACAAAATCGAGAGGGACTGTGAACATTATGCCCGTATTGGGCTGAGACAAGTCGCCCACGGTATTATAAACTATTTTTCGTGCGGTATCCAGCTGATTGTTCTTTATTACCGACAGGATAGTTCTGTTATCCTCGTCGCCGCTGAAAAGACCTCTGATAGAGGCGCTGAGAAAGCTGCTGTCAAGTCTTGAAAGGGTCATTGCCATACCTGATGACTCGATTATAGTCGCACCCTTTATGCCTGCTGCTGAAAGCCCCTCCAGCAGATAGTCAAGCACGTCTGTTTTATTAAGGATTATGACCAGAAGTTTCACCTTTTTCGCCCCCTGTTAAAATTTCAGACCTTACGTTCTTACTTTTCCGCTGCTGACGGCGCAGTGTCTTTGAGCATTGTCTGAACGCTCTCCTTGAACTTATCGGACACCTTAAAATGAGAATCGTCCGTCCACTCGCCCTCAGGGATAAGCGCTTCAGCAGGAGTGAGGTTCTGATCCAACATATCCTTAAGATATGTTTTTTCTTCCTTATACTGCGCACTCGTCCAATCGGTATCGCTGTTTGCGGTAAAGATGTTATAGAAGTTATCAAGGTTATCCTTGGTGATATTTGTCTGCTGGAAAGCGTTGTTTATAAGCATTGTAACTGCTGTTCCAAGGAACTTCATATTGCCGTTCCTGCCCTCTTTGAAAACAGGATACTGGCAGATAAGTCTTATCTGATGACCGCTGAGGTTAGTCAGCTCGCCGCTTGGGATAGCGATATCGTTCTCGTCGTTATCCTGAGAGAGATAGTAAAGTTCCTCATCAGGAGTATATGTAATTCCGCCCACAATATCCGCCGCATTCTCGAATGCGTCATTTGTGAGAGAAACGTAATTATCTATAGTGATACCGAAAGTATCTGCAACGGCGGATTCAAGCTTCACCATGCCGCCTGCTTCGTGTATCTCACGCATAGTCTGGCTTCCGCTCACTGTGAACGCTGAAACAGGCACTACGATTATCTTCTTAGCGTCAGGGGCAACTCTTATTACCGCTGCGTCGGCAAGAACGCCCTTGCTGTTCACTCTTGCAAAAAGGGTATTATAAACAGGGCTTTTTATGCCTGCGTCGCTGTCGCTGTCGTCATTTCCCACAAAGCCGAACTCTTTAAGTGCATAAAATGCCAATGCGCCGATAACAAAGAGAAATATTATCATTGTTATG
>CALEJX010000429.1 GCA_937898375.1 uncultured Ruminococcus sp. | reverse complement strand
CCCTTCCCGTCCGTCCTTTCACCGGTAATGGTGATATCCCCTTTTGACGGATAACCGCCGCTGTATAAAAACGTAAAAGCTGCCCATTTTTTGTAGTTTGGCATAGTGAGATAGTAAGTCTTGTCACGGGGCTGATTGTTGAATACCAATGGTGCATTCACGACAGTTACATCTGAAATGGATTTCTCTCCGTCTTCGTTCTTCACTTTGCCTTCATTGGCATATCCGCTTCCGTCCGAAAAAGCAAAAGCATATCCGTCTGCAAGAAATTCAAACGGTGAGCAATCGGCTTCACTAGTGCTATGGACGCTTTTAAAACTGCCGCCTTTCAGCGTCAGAGCAGATTGATTGTGTGATTTGACATTGACAGTAAATTCGCCGCCTGTTACATTCAACTTTGCGGTTTTTCCCACAGCAATGTATCCTACTCCTTTGCTGTCTGTTATCTTACCGCCACCGACAGAATCTCCGATTGTCAGATTGCAGTTGTCATATATACTAAAGTCATTGCTGTTAATGTCCAGCGTTTTGCCATTAAGGTCAAGGGTATATTTACCTTTAGTGAGTTCAACCTTGTGGCTGTTAATAAGCGAGCCTGCCATTTTCTCATCAAGGGTGATATCCTGCAAGAGCTTCACCGTACAACCGTCATTCTGCTCAGCATAGCGGATTGCGTCCTCAAAGGTGTCGAACAGAGTTTTCGTGTTTCCTTTTTTGACAGAAATGACAAATTGCATACCGCAATCCAAGCAGAAGTAGTTTTCATCAATGTGTTCATGATAACAAAGTTTAACAGTAACATCACTCAGCTCCGTTACCTTTGCCTGCTCAAGGGTCAAGCCCTCAAAGCGGTAGCCCCTGCCGAGCAGATCAGCACAGGTCAGCCCTTCGATATCGACTATCTCTATGTCGCCGTAATGTCCGCCGCAAAGCTCGGTTTCTCTGGTGTATGACCAATTCTCATCAAATTTGGAAATAGTAAGCGACTCAAAGAAGCCTGCGTTGATCGTTAGTGTGCCGTGTTTCTGTTCTAACTTCTGGAAGTCACATTCACCGTCGATCGTCAGTGAACCACCCGACACCATGATATCCACATTCATGGCACCCTTGCCGACGAACGTGATATCGCCTGCGACCTCGAAAAGAGCAGCCTTAGAATTCGGGTCAACACCCTGCGGATTAGAAAGTGTGTGACCGTTCAGGTCAAATGTCATTTTTTTCGTTTTATCTGAGCTGCCATACGACCCCACCTTGGCGATCCTTTCGACATTTCCATAAAGCTTTAGGTAAAATCGGTCAAAATTTGTCCTACCCGCTATAAGCATGGTCTCATCAAAGCTGTCGCCAGCTACAAACTTTACCTCGTTATTATCATTAGAGCATTTGATCAATACGGTAGGCTGATATCCGCAGTAATCACATATGCCGGTTTTCTCGTCAAAGGAATGATCCTTGTGCACATAGACATCGATCATCGAAATGTTGCCGGCTTTATCGTGCACCTCAAATGTGATCCACTGTTCGGTGCGATAAGCAGAAAAAGAATCGGAAGGATCCGCAAAATAGAAATTGCCCCATATAGCCTCTTTTTTTCCGTCGATTATCACATATGCAGCATCAAAATTCTCATCAATAAACTCAAACTGTGTGTTGCCGCAGGCTTCTGCACGCTGACCGTTGGTATATCTTTCGGTATGACCGTTAGCATAAGTGTAAATCTCGATAACGGGTGTAGTTGTGTCAATGACAAAGCCGTCAGTTGAAGCATATGCCACGTTGCCGGCGTAGTCGGTCAATTTTGCATAGACAACATACTGATCATCACCAGAAATATCAACTGGTTTTGTGTATTGTTCAAAGTTGCTGTTCTTTACAAGTTCCTCGCTCAATGGTATTGTGCTGATGAGGTATTCAATTTTTACAGCGTGCTTATCCTTGTCATAGCCAGCTTGATCGTAGCTGTCGTCTTCTGCGGTTATCTCAAACGTAACTTCTTCATCAAAGAACAAGCCAAATGATATCACATGCAGAACATCCTGCCACCATGTGCGTTCTTTGATCTTGATTTTTCCTGTAGGCGCAATGGTATCCTTAACGCAATCGCCATACTCACAGTGACAAATTGAGCATATCGCCTTTTCAAAATAGCTTGCTTCACGGTCATTTTTGCCGCTGTCATGTGGGCAGGCGTATTGGCATTTCGTACATTTGCCGTCCTCGCTCCATATATGCTCAGTGCAGGCAATGACCTTGACTGTCGTCTTACTTTCGACCTGATCCGAAGAAATATAGTCACCGCTTTCATTCGCAAATAAATAGCCTGGCACAAGCAGATCGGCACAGGCCTTGCCCTCAGGGAGCTTGAACATGGTGCCGTTCTCCTCCGGTTTTAAATAGTTACCGCCTTTGAGTTTCAGTGTACCGCCTATATAGTCCACAGTTGTGCCATCATAGCTCATGAGCTTCACATTGCCGCTGATCGTCACATTACCGCCTTCGACAATGAGAGCAGTAGTATTTGACGAGGATGTACTTATGTCGCCTTCTCCACTTATCTCAATATTACCGCCAGTGACCTTCAGAATAAATGGAGTATTTGAATAATTGACTAATTTTCCGTGATACTCAAGGTCCAGCATGAAGTTTCCACTGTCTATAGTCACACCTGTGCCTTTAACGTCTACATCCGAATAAACAGTGAGCGTGCAACCGTCATGTGCCTTGGCAACAGTCAACGCTTCCCCAAATGTATCGTAGAACTTATTAAGGCTTTCGTCATCCGTACCGCTGATCTTTGCTTCCGCGTACACAAAACAACCCGCGCCCTTGCATCTGCCATTTTCATCATACTCATGGTGGTGAACAACTCTGACATTTTTAACCTTCCGTACATTACCGTCCACAGCTTCGCCGGTATCAGCATTCACAAGCTGGCAGTAGTCGCCAAGCAATGTGCTGATAGCCGGAAATTTATCACCTTCCACCTCAATGCTGTCATAAGTGCCCGCCATTAGGTCGACAGTACCAGTATAGCTGTCAGCGATCTTCACTGCACCAAAGACCTGATCATTCACAACTTTCAGGTTCTCGCCGCCCTCCGCCACAATGGCGTAAGCGTCGTTTTCAGAGGAGATACTGCCATACGAGATGTCCAGACTGCTGCCCTGCATTCGGACCGCTGCGCAGTTCTCCCCACTGGCGCTAATAAGCGGAGTCTCCACCGTGAGCGTTCCGCCGATAACCACAACACCGTCCACGCCGTTTGCAGCCAGTTTACCAGTATCAGTGCGACTACCGTTTCTGATATAAAGTTTACCACTCATCAGCTTAATAATGCTTCCGCTGCAGTCGGTTGCATTTGACAACGTGTGTCCATTAAGGTTCAGATAGTAAGTTTTGGAATTTTCATGATTCAGCGTAATGGTCTGTTCTACTTCCGCATCACTGAGCAAGTATAAAGATACATTATTATTCGTAATTTCTTTTAGATAAGTATTTGCATAGGCAATTGCATCGCTCAGAACCGTAAAGTATTTTTGATTGGTACTGTCGCCGACATATGCAACGAGCGTTTTACCGCAATAACTGCATGTGTCACCATAAGACCATTTGTGTGTGTCCTCCTTGCACACCATTACGGTAAGATCCTTGACAGGCTTATTACTATTAGCAGTAATGGTTTCGTTGTGTTCAATAAAATCGCCGTCTGTATGTTTGAAGGCATATCCGTCCGCCAACAGCGTACCGATTCTGAAATAGTTACCAGTGCTGTTAACAATGCTACCAAGGCTGCCGCCAGAAAGCTGGACAGAGGGATCTTTACCCTTGAGCGTCAGCTTGCCGATCGTTCCACCGGTGCCAACCAACTTACCGCCGTCCACCATGACCCCGTCTACGGAGCCAGTGTTCTTGCAATTACAAAGGGTGAGCTTGCCGCCACCGTTGACAGTGATCGTGCCATTGAGCTTTTTGCCGTTAAGGCACAGGGTAAGCTGTTGTGCACCCGCTTCGTCAGCATCGCTAGACAGAGTTATGTCACCTGAAACATCGTTCGTCAGGTAAATGCAAGCACTATTGTCAGCAGAATATGGTATATCGTCTGTGCCGTCCCATGGCTGGAAAATAACGTCCTCGTGACCATGCTGTGGCTCCTCATTGACCGTGAGCTTCACTGCCTCCGAATAAGTTGCGGTGTAGTTCTTAGTCTCAGTAGATCTGGCAAAGATGTT
>CALEJX010000428.1 GCA_937898375.1 uncultured Ruminococcus sp. | reverse complement strand
AAATCATCTGCTTTAAGTTTAGGAGGTGAAAACTCTATTTTTGAATTGCTCTCAAAAGTCTTTTTTTCACCATTATATTCAACTGAATAATCGACGCCGGTAATGGCATTTCCGTTTCTGTCCACAAGCTCCACCGTCAGTGTGTATGTGATATCCTTGTCATTATGCTTTATCATTGTCTGAGGATAGTTGCACACATTAACTATTACACGAGGGTCGGCGTCGGAACTGCTGAATGTGACCATTCTCAAAAGTTCCTCATCAGTTGTAAGATAGTTTGATGAGAAAAGCATACCTGCACCCTTTTGCGTGGACACAACTCGCTTTACACTTGAAACGCTGGTATAAGCCGCCATAACGCCAATAGTGCTGAGTGCGGCTGCCGCAAAGGCTATCCATATTGCAAGCCACGATCTTTTAAGCTTATTTATAAATCTGCCTTTCAATGCAGCCACCCTCCTCTCTGTTTGGTGCTATCTTACTTTCTCTGAACTGTCAGATAGACCATGTCGGTCTCCTTATTGTTTTTTACTGTTTCATTTTTATCCCATTTTACTCTGATTATATAGTAATCGCAAAACGGTTGACCACCGTCTTTCACAGGCAAAGTATCTGATTGCCAGTAAAGCGCTTCAGCATTTTTCTGGACATTGCCGTAACTATCATAAGACTTTTCATGAAGCGTGTTGTTGGCAAGGATCTCTGTGCCGTCTCTGTTGAGATACTTTCCGCCTACTGGAGTATTACCTGCCTTATCGTAATAAAACGTGTCATCACTATCTGAAACATAAACGACAGCTTCGGCTGATTTATCATTTTCACTAACGCTTTTTGCACGATATATCTCATACTCAAAAGGGATATTCGTTGTGTGGGCAAGTTGTATCTGATAATTCTGCACATCTATTCCGCCAATACCGAATACAAAGTCTTTATAACTGCCTTCCTCAATGTCAATATCTGCCATTTCACGGTTTGCCACAGATTCTTTGTTTCCTGCGGTGATATAAAGCTGAGTAGGGGCATTTATCTTTGTTGTCAGCGCAATGGAACGCTTGTGAGTAAACCACGCATAAGCAGGCAGCGCCACAAGCAGCACCACTAAAAGGGACACTGCTATGACTAGCTGGAGCTTCTTCTTTTTTTCTAATTTTCTGAATTTACCGAAAATGCTTTCTGCCATAAGTTTTCTCCTGAAAATGCCTGTTTATTATGAGTTTATAAAGCCTGTTTCTATTTTTGCGTTGGTGTAAACAACGTAATCGCTTGCTGTAGTTCCATTAACAACTGAGTTGTTGTTATTAAGCAATACTGCAGTAAGCTCAACTCTGTAGTTTGCATAGGTAAGTTCCTGCTCCTCAAAAGCCTTGCCTGTTTTTACTGTAAATTTCGTAACGGCTGTGTTTTGTTCTTCGCCATTATAAGCCGTGGTGAAAACGCACTCCTTGCCATTCAAACCGCTGCTTGATGTGGCGTTTTCCAAAGTAAAGCTACTGAGATATTTGCTAATATCATCTGTTTGCTTATACTCGCCGTTATTATCCTTAACATACAGCTTCATTGTATACGTATCTTTGTGCCGCTGTTTCGTGTGGACTGACTAAGCTCAGATAGGTCATAGATAGCCTTTGCTGTTATCGTCATTTCGTCAGAGGTCATATCCTTGGCATTGATACCGAGCTGTGAGAACGGCGAATCCTTAGATTCGAGTACAGTTGACTCTGCCACATTGTAGCTGAGCTGGGCAACTGTCATTGACATTCTGTAGTAACGAATGTTTGGCATATTGCCATTTGCTGATATAGAACTGTTCTCGATATTGTCCTGATCGTATGCAACATAAGAAGACGCATTTACACCGATACCAGTATTTTTGTCCTCGTCCTTACGCTCAGGGAACTGCTCGATAATTCCTGCTGGACCATACGTTATCTTAACATCAGCTTTGACAGTTATAGAGCCTTCTGCATCATCATTGATATAATCGTAGACAGAATCAGGATACATAAGCATATAACTGTCTTTAGCTTCTGAAAGTGTCTCCGCCTTGCTTATTTTTGCGTTTGATAACTCTGTGTCTGAACTGTTTAAAATGCTGTAATCAACATTTATCGTTGCTCCTGCGATGATCTTTGCATTAGCTCCCATGTTTTTTTCATCAAACTTCTTCACAGAGAACTTGAACGCTTGATACATTTCAAAGCCGTCGCTCTTATAGCCCTTAAAAGTCTCTCTCAACGCCTGATTAATAGTTATCTTAGATGTCATGGTCGCATGGATAGAATTATCCGACGTTGTTATTTCTTCCGGATAAAAAGCGTCAACAGTTACTTTCTGCGTAAAGAAGTTTGCAATAACATATGCGCCAGTGTCATTATTTGTAACATTAACAAGATGTGTAGGCAGCTGACCTACAAGCTTTCTTGGCACAGAGCCGCTATAATAGTTTACAAAGTTTTTGATAACCTTGTTTGTGCTTTCTTTTTCAGGAATATTGATAGTAAGATAATAGCTTTCACTTATTATCATTCTCTCTGAGTCATCAAGCTCTGTGGTATCATTTTTCGTTACTGAAATGCTATACTTTGTGTCTTCAGTATCATCTTCCTCAGCAGGTCTGTAATACTTGCCGTCGCTTGTTTTTACAGTGGCTGTTTTCTCATCTGCCTCAACAAGTGTTCCGTCAGCCGCTTCTGTGGCTGATACTGTTGCATACTTCAACAGTATATCATTCATTGTGATAGATTTAAAGCCGCCGATCTTTGTTAGATCAAGCTTACCTGTTACCTTATCAAAGCCAGCAGCTGAAGCTGTTGAATGATATGTCTTATCAATGTTGTTTACATCGATAAGAGTTAGCTTTGTGTTGTCGGTAAGCACACCGCTGGCAGCGGCATTCTCTCCAAGGAGATAAAGTTCCTTATCAAAGTCCCATAACAGGCTGTCGCCGTTATTGAGCATTTTTGACCACTCGTCTGCGGTTTTGTAATAAGAATACTTAAAGTAAGTTGTGACAGGTGCGTCAAAACTCTCAAACGCAAGCTTAGTCTTATCTGTATAGTGGCTATGATCGTAGTCTGTGCCTGAGATAACGTAAGATTGGAAGCTGAAATCAAGG
>CALEJX010000427.1 GCA_937898375.1 uncultured Ruminococcus sp. | reverse complement strand
AAACAGTAGAAATAAAAGTTGATTATGAAAAGGCTGGCGTTTCAAGCGAGGGCTGTGCACCTGTGCTTGATTGCTATTACAACACAATCACTGAGGAGATAGGCAGAAAAAAGCACAAAGCTGTTATAATCTGTCCGGGTGGAGGATATGACTGGTGCTCTGAGCGTGAAGCTGAGCCTGTTGCATTCAGATTTTTGGGTGCGGGCATATGCTCATTCGTGCTGAGATATTCCTGCTGCAAGAAAAAGTTTCCTACAGACGCTTTGGAATGTGCGACGGCTGTCAAGTATGTAAGAGATAATGCGGAGAAATTTGACATTGATCCAGACAAGATAATAGTATGCGGTTTTTCAGCAGGCGGACACCTTGCGGCAACAATGGCAAACTTTTGGAACAGCGAACTGCTCACAAAGCCCCTTGGCTGCAAGCCTGAGGACATCAAGGTAAACGGCTCTATTTTGGGCTACCCTGTTATCACTTCCGACCCTGAATACACTCATGAGGGCTCAATACTCAACCTTATCGGCGAGGAGAAATCGGCAGAACTTAGAGAGCTTGTTTCAATGGAAAAGAGAGTTTCCGAGAACACTCCGCCTACATTTATATGGCACTGCGCTGATGACGGCTGTGTAAGAGTTGAGAACACACTTTGGTATATGTGCAGCCTTTCAAAGTATCACATTCCTTTTGAGAGCCACATTTACGAATACGGCGGACATGGTCTTGCACTGTGCGATGAAACCACCTCCACATGGGAGGGTCATTACCAGCCTGTTGCGGCTCATTGGGCAGAGGCGGCTATAGATTGGGTACATAGGCTATAAGATAAAAAGCTCCGTTGTGTACGGAGCTTCAGCTTGTTGAAAAAGTCCGAAACAAGTGGAACGTCGCATTTCTGTGAAACAGAAATTGAGCCGCTCCCCTACAAATGGCGTAAATACGCTGTTTATATGTAGGGGCGAACAGCGTTCGCCCGTTATTTGGGTGTTTTTCGACAGCCTCAAGCTCCGTTGTGTACGGAGCTTTTCTTTTTTTGCCCGCCAATTTCTTTGAACAATCATGCTTTTTCTGACATACTATAAAAATGAAAATGCAAACGCACTCACTATAAATCATAGCGTTTGAGATATGGAGGGTAATTTATGTCAGAAAAATATTTTTTAGGCGCAATGACACAGAATGGTTTTTCCACGGAATTTGGCAAGATAATGGCTGATAAGGACTATTTCACATTCATACTTAAAGGCGGCGCAGGCACGGGAAAATCTTCACTTATGAAAAAGATAGCCGCCGAGTTTGATCCGACAGAGGAGGTCACAAGATTTTACTGCTCCTCTGACCCTGCTTCACTTGACGCAATAGTTCTGCACACTTCAAAGGCTATAATCTGCGACGGCACTGCTCCCCACGTTATGGAATGTTCATACCCTGGAGTTTGTCAGAAGATAATCAACTTGGGCGAGTTTTGGGACGAGAAAAAGCTTAAAGCTTTCAAGTCTGAGATAATCGAGGTCACAGACAAGAACAAGTCCCTTTTGGCAAGAAGCAAAAGGTTTACAACTGCCCTGTCTAACGTCTGCTTTGACACCTACAACTGCGGCGAAAGCTGTCTGCTGGAAGATAAGCTGAAAGGCTTCGCAGAGCGCTTTGCAAAACGTCTGCTTAACAAAAAAGGCTCAGGAAGTGGAAAGACCGACCTTAGACAGCTCACCGCTCTGACGGAATATGGCTGTATGACCCAGCTTTCCACCCTAGACAGCTATCTTGACGTGTTCGCCATGAACGATGATTATTACGCCGCTTCCCACAAGTTCGTTACTCTCATGTCACAGCAGGCTGTGAAGCGTGGCTATGATGTTATCCTCTGCCCTGCTATCCTATTTGGCAACAACCTTTACGAGCATTTGCTTATTCCAGAGGCTGGCATTGCATTTGTGATAAACTCCCCTATAAGCAAGCTTGACAGCTTTGAAAAGGATATCAACATGGGCAGATTTTATGATAAGAAAAAGATCTCAGCCCTGAAAACAAGACTGAGACTTGATAAAGTCACCGCTGCCGACCTTGCAGAGGAAGTGTACTCAGGCATTAAGAAAGCCAAGAAAGTCCATGACGAGATCGAAAAGTATTATATCGCCGCAATGGATCACACCGCTCTTGACAAAGTTTGCGACAGCATTTCAAGGGATATTCACGAGAGAACTATAAAATAGTTTTCCACATTCCGTCATAAGGCGCAGGCTCAAAGCCCATTTTCTTATAAAGTGATATGGCTCTGCCGTTTTCCTGCTCGACTTCAAGCCGGATACGGCGGAGCTTTTTGTCGCCGTTTTCTTCGATATACTTAAAAAGCTCCCTGCCAAGCCCCTTTGAGCGGTATTCCTCAAGCACGAAAAGCTCGTCTATCCAAATGGTGATACCGCCTGCTTCAACGGAATATGTTTTCATTGTAACGCAGTAGCCAACATTCCTGCCGTCGCACACCAGCATATAGCCCTGCACATACACATCAGACCTCATCATTTCATCAAAGCCCTGTTCAAAATGCTCTCTTGGGATAGGCTTGTCAACGGCAGGTGAATTATAGAACTCAGTGGAAAATCTTATGTAATCTTCCCTGTCCTCAGGCACAAATTTTCTTATCATTTTTATCTCTCCATTTCTTTGATATTTGCCTATTATAGCATTTTGATCACAAAAAGTCAAATGCGTAAATTCTGTTGCAAAAACTCAAATTTTGTGATATAATTATTTTGGATAAATTTCATCATATTTTTGCGAGGATACATAATGAGATATACTTTTGATTGCGACCGCTGGGGCAGCAGTTTTTCTGTGCCGTCTAAAGTGGTTGAAAAATACATAAAATTAAGCGAGGGCGACTTTGTAAAAGTGCTCCTTTGCATACTCTGCTCACCTGACCGTGAGTGCGACAGCGCAAAGCTTGCGGAAAAATCAGGGCTTCCTGAGAACACTGTCATTGACGCTGTGACCCATTGGGTATCACTTGGCGTTATCACCGCAGAACGCAGTGATACGGCAAAGCCTGCACAGGTCAAAGCCGTTTCTACACCTGTTTCAGAGCCTGAAATAAAGGCAGAGCCTGTTTCAAAGGTGGAGGCTGTCGCCCCAAAACGTCAGAGCGTTTCAAACAAGCTTTGCATAAGATACAAAAATTCTGAGATACTGGAAAAACAGCAGAAAGACCCTAACCTTGCTCACCTCTTTGACGAGCTTCAAACTGTTTTGCAAGGCACTATCAACCGCACCGAGCAGGGTGAACTCCTTGCGCTGTATGAGTATTTCCACTTTGACGTTGCGTCTATCCTCCTAGCGGCGGAATACTGCGTGTCACTTGAAAAGCGAAGCGTGGCTTACCTTGTGACTGTAATGCGTGGGTGGTATGAGCAGGATATCTGCACTTATCCGCAGATAGAGCAGGAGATAATAAGGCTTTCTGACATAAAGAAGTATGAAAACAAGGTGCTGAAAATCTTCGGGCAGACCGCAAAGCCTTCAAAGCAACAGCTTGAAATGATAGAAAAGTGGCGTACAATGGGCTTCACTGCAGAAATGCTGGAGATAGCCTATAACAAGTGCGTTGACAACACCAACAAGCTGAGCTACAAATACATAGACGCTATTCTGTCAAATTGGGCTGGCAAGAGCATTTCCACCCCTGAACAGGTCACACATGAGGACGAAAAGCACCGCACCAATACCAAAAAGCCGCAGAATACCGACAAGGACGCTGACAAGCAGACATCTTACGACCTTGACGATTTTGAGAATTTCGCAATGAACTTTGACCTGAGCAAAACAGGCAAGCTTTGATAAGGAGTAGAAAATGAAATATTCGATAAACGCCTATGACAAGGCTGAAAATGAACTTAAAAGACGGCGTGAAGCTGTCATGAACGAACATGAGGCTCATGCTCAGGAGATAGCGCAGAAGCTTCCTGAGATAGAAGCACTTTCAAGAACGCTCAAAGACAACAACTGCGAGATAATGAAAAACATTGTGGGCAAAAATGGTCACGGCAAAGAATATATCGAGAAAATGCGCAAAAATAACGCTAATACTCAGCGTGCCATAAAGGGTCTGCTGGCAATGGGCGGCTACCCCGAGGACTATCTCGATTATCACTATTACTGCCCTAAATGCTGTGATTACGGCTATCGTGACGGTGTGAAATGTCAGTGCTTCACCGACTTGCTGAAAAAATACACCACCGAGGAGCTCAATGAGAATTGCAGTATACAGCTCCACGATTTTTCCGAGTTCAGGATAGAGTTTTATCCCGAAAGCGACAGCAACGGAATGTCTCCAAGAGAGAGAATGAGAACTGTGTATTCAAACTGCCGTGCATATGCGGATAAGTTCCACGAAAAATCTCCGTCACTGTTTTTCTTTGGCAAAACAGGTCTTGGCAAGACTTTTCTTTCAGCTTGCATCGCAAACGAACTTATACAAAAGGGCTACAGCGTTGTTTTCGGATCTCTGCTGAAGCTTCTCAGGCAGATAGAGGACGAGCATTTCGGCAGAGCCACAGGTCAGACACTTGACATTATCGAAAACGCCGACCTTGTTATCCTTGACGATCTCGGCTCAGAATTTCAGACGAGCTTCACAGACTCCGTGCTTTACGAGATAATAAACGAGCGTATCAACCTTGGCAGACCGACCATAATCTCTACAAATCTCACCAAAGACGAATACAACGCAAAATATAATGAGCGTATT
>CALEJX010000426.1 GCA_937898375.1 uncultured Ruminococcus sp. | reverse complement strand
TAAACTGTGATTTAATATTATCTTATTCGTATTATTCGTAGTCGATTCTTTCGATCTTAAAGATAACGGGTCTTGTGCCGTCAGAACAGCAGGTTATCATTTCATTCTCGTTCTTCATCCAGCCCTTCATGATAGACCCGCCTTGCAGACCAGTGTAAATATAACGTGAGATAGCGTCCCATGCCTCTGAACAGAATGGCAATTTTGGACCGCCTGCGACAGTGTCGGCGTTGCCATTAGTTTTAATCAGTGTGTTTAAACCCATATGCCAAAAGTCATCTCGTTCGTCATCACGATAAAAAACGAACTCATCTCCGACATTATAGCAAGGACAGGCACCAGAAGCAGGGTCAGCACAGTAATGCTGCTGCAATTCTGGATATAATTTCTTATCTAAAACTGTTACCTTTACTTTGTGTTTCATTTTTTACCTCCTATGATTTCTATTTATAAATACACCTTAATACGGCACATATCCCGTTTTATCCTTGTGGGTTATGCCTTGGGTTCAGGACAAGTATAGCACGTTTTGAAGTGTTTTTCAAGGGGCTAGTTTATTTTGTCAACATAAGTCTCCCTGTTTGTCTCAAAGCAATATGCGCACAGACGTCCACCTGAGGCACAGCCGCAGTCTATGGCTATGTGTCCGTTGGCTTTGTAGGCTTCGGGTCTGCCGTGGTTTGGGATATTGGCGGTAGGGGTGTGACCTGTTACAAGAAATGTGTTTGGTTCGCTGAAATAGCGCTTGGAATAGTCGGCACGCTCCCAGATAAGCTCATGGAGAGTGTATTCATCAAGTGGCTTATCCTCGCTAAAGCCCCCAAGACCTGCGTGTACTAGGACAAAGCGTTTGCCGTTTATGGTAATATCCTCATACATTGAGAAGCTTTTGAGAAACTCAATAAAATCAATGCGGTCGGCTTTGGATAGGGCGATAAATTCACTGAAAGTGGGTTTGCCGCCGCTTGTGAGCCAATCTATCAGGTCAAGCCGTTCGTCTTTTGTAAGCTTGCTCACATCATTTTTTATAAGGTGGCGGAGATTGATATAGGCAAGGTGTTCGTGGTTTCCGAACAGTGGGATAACGTTATCCCGAGCCATTATATCCTTATAAATCTCCATAGGCTTTTCGCCCCTGTCGCAGATATCCCCTAGGATATAGAGGTTATCGTCCTCAGAGAAGTTAATTTTTTCGAGAAGCTTCATATACTCCTCATAACAGCCGTGGATATCAGATATTGCATATGTCATAAAAAGCACCTCGCTGGGTCTTGGGGTCGCGGTTTTCTTGCTTATTTTATTATAGCATACTTAGGGGTAAAATTGGGGAGGTTTGAAAAATATTTTTTCAAAACCCCTTGACATAGAGTTCACTCCAAGTTGTATAATGGGGATAAGCTCAAAGAAAGTTGAGCAAAATACATTATAAGAGGAGCAGAAACTATGATACTTAATGAAACTTACACACTTTCAAACGGCATAAAGATACCAAAGTTGGGTCTTGGCACTTGGTTTATTGATGATGACAAGGCGGCGGAGGCTGTCCGCACAGCTGTAAAGCTTGGCTATCGTCTTATCGACACTGCACAGGCTTATGGTAACGAGCGTGGCGTTGGCGAGGGCATACGCACTTGCGGTATCGACCGCAGCGAGCTTTTTGTTTCAAGCAAGGTTGCGGCTGAGCTTAAAACTTATGACAGCGCCGCAAAGTCCATTGACGAAACTCTCGAGAAAATGGGACTGGATTATCTCGACCAGATGATAATTCATTCTCCTCAGCCTTGGACGGAGTTCCGTGTTGAGAAGCGTTATTTTGAGGAGAACAAAGAGGTATGGCGTGCTTTGGAGGACGCTCAGGCGGCAGGAAAGGTCCGTGTTATCGGCGTTTCTAACTTTCTCCGTGACGATCTTGAAAATCTGTTGAGCGCTTGCCGTGTAAAGCCTGCTGTAAATCAGATCTTGCTTCACATAAGCAACACCGATACCGCCCTTGTTGATTACTGCAAGGAGCAGAACATTCAGGTCGAAGCTTATTCCCCTATCGCACACGGCGAGGCTCTGAAAAATCCTGCTATTGCAAAAATGGCGGAAAAGTATGGCGTATCTGCCGCACAGCTTTGTATCCGCTATGTTATCCAGCTCGGCACTGTTGCGCTTCCTAAGACCGCTGACCCTGCCCACATGAAGTCAAATGCTGAGGTCGATTTTGTCATATCTGATGAGGATATGAAGCTTCTTACCAACATGGAGCATATCAGCGACTATGGCGATTTCAATATGTTCCCTGTGTTCAGCGGAAAGCCGCTGGCTTAAGGAGATAACAAAATAGCATCTTGACAGCCAAGTTTTTGCTTGGCTGTTGAGGCTGTTCTTGGAGCAGGCGTTGGCTGTTATCGTGACAGCGTTCATATGAAAGCTATAAGCGACGGCTTAAGGGGCGAGCTTGAGGCCATTGCGGCGGCTAAAAATATCGACATAAGCAAGGCGGACGGATCATCGAGCCGTGGAAGCGCTGTTCCGCCGACTGCAAGATATTCCACCTTGCAGGACCTTGACGCAGGACGGCACACGGAGATTGATATGTTCTCAGGTGCGCTTATAAAAATGGGAAAGGAGCTTGGCATACCAACGCCCTATAACGAGTACACATACCATATTATAAAGGCACTTGAAGAAAAGAATGACGGAAAGTTTGATTACAGTGGTGAAAATGAGCTGACTTGCTCAAGGTGAGAGGGAGCATTAAAACGGGAAGGACAAGAAAATGACACTGCATTATTATGCTGACAAAAACGCCGACACAGTTCTCATTCAGCCTGTGGACGAACATGATTTGGCTGAGATAGAAAACGAGGTCGCAGAGATAAAAAAGCTCACAAGTGTGGGATTTCAGCTTATTGCCGTGGAGGTCGAGGATTGGAACAGGGAGCTTTCACCATGGGAAGCCCCTGCGGTATTTGGCAATGAGGGCTTCGGCAGTGGAGCTGCTGATACGCTGACGGAGATCTTAAAGCTTTGCTCGGACAAGAGCAAGACCTATTACATTGGCGGATATTCTCTTGCAGGGCTTTTTGCCTTGTGGGCGGCGTTTCAGACGGACGTATTTTCGGGCGTTGCGGCGGCTTCACCGTCGGTGTGGTTTCCTGATTTTGTGGGGTACATGAAAGAGAATAAGATAAAATGCGATACTGTTTATCTCAGCCTTGGTGACAAGGAAGAAAAGACGAAAAATGCGGTCATGTCAAAGGTTGGCGACTGTATCCGTGAGGGCTATGAGTGGCTGACGGGGCAGGGTATCCACTGCGTGCTTGAATGGAACAAGGGCGGACATTTTAAAGAGCCTGCTTTGCGGACAGCCAAGGGGTTTGCTTGGGTGATGAGGAGAAGATAGGGGAATGGGAAAGAAATATTACACCCTACGCCAAGCTCTAAAAACAGAACGTGCAGACCCTAATGCCTGCGGAGAAATATAAAACAAAAAGAGCCGAGTCCTCCTCAGCTCTTTTTTCATATATATCCGTTATATCCGTTTGTTTATTATCCCCAAACTTCCTCTGCGATCTCCTTAACTAGCGCAAGCTTTGCCCACTGCTCGTCCTCTGTGAGCTTGTTGCCTATCTCGCAGGAAGCGAAGCCGCACTGTGGGCTAAGGCAAAGTCTGTCAAGTGAGATGTACTTTGCTGCCTCGTTGATACGATCGATAACAGCCTGCTTGTCCTCAAGTTCAGGTTTCTTTGATGTGATAAGTCCGAGGACTACCTTTTTGTCGCCGCTTACTGCCTTCAAAGGCTCAAAGCCGCCTGAACGCTCGTCATCAAATTCAAGATAATATGCGCTTACGTTCTCGCCTGCAAAAAGCGTCTCAGCTACGCTGTCATATGCGCCGCTGCTTGCGTATGTTGAATGGAAGTTGCCACGGCAAACGTGTGTTGTGATAACAAGATCCTCAGGCTTGCCCTCGATAGCAAGGTTGTTTATTCTAAGAAGCAGTCTCTTGATATCTTCAAGTCCTGCGTCGTCAACTTCAAAAATAGCCTTTGCATTAGGGTCAACTATCATGCCCCATGAGCAATCGTCAAACTGAATGTTGCGGCAGCCTGCTGCGTAAAGGTCAGCGATGACTTTTCTGTAGCCCTTTGCGATATCCTGAACAAGCTCTTCTGTATCATCATAATACTTCTTTGTGTTCTCAAGTGCGAAAGGCATTATCATCTGCTCAAGGAACTGTGCAGGTGCAGGGATAGTCTGCTTTGCGGCTGTGTTCTCGT
>CALEJX010000425.1 GCA_937898375.1 uncultured Ruminococcus sp. | reverse complement strand
CGGCAAGGTGTGGCAAAATGTCCGTGCAGTTGTGGCAGTCGGAGCGATATATACAGCTGCTTCTCTTGAACAAGTGACCAACGAAAATGACCAACAAGTCTACAGTCCTGACAGTGTTTATCATTGGATCGATGAAGTACGTGAAATGGGTATCCATCAATCATTTGGCATCGGTAGGAAATAACTATACGCTGCACATATAACCAATTTGCAAAACACAAAGAAGGCGCTGTAAAAAACACGCAAAAAAAAGACTGCTTTCCTACCCTTTTGGGGGTAGTCGCAGTCTTTTTTTTGCGTGTTTTTTACAACGCCATTTTTCCAATATACTCGCTAGCTTTATTCCTGCAAAGCAGACAAAAGTGGAAAGAATAAAACCAAATAAGCTAGTATTAAATTATTAGGAAAAGTCAAGCTCACTGTATATCACGCTAAACAGCCGATATCTAAGCAAGTCAAATATATTTGATGTTCGGGTTTTGGCTTTTTCTCCCCTACCCCAGTTTCAGCACATTCAGCAGGAATATCCAGCTAGTTCCATAGTAAGCCACAACCGCCACTAAATCATTCAGCGTGGTTATCATAGGACCTGACGCAACGGCAGGGTCAATCTTTATCTTCTTGAAGAAAAGCGGCGTGAGCGTTCCCACTGCGCTTGATACTATTATGGCAAGTATAAGCGAAATGCCTATACAGCCCGACATTGCAAAGGAGTATACCAGCCCCTTGCCCTTGAAGAAGAAAATATACAGACCCACCGCTATGAATGACAATAGTCCTATAAGAGTGCCGTTAAGAAGTCCAACTCGCATTTCTTTTGACACAAGGTGAAGCTTCTGCTTTGCAGTGAGGTTCCCGTCAGTAAGCACACGGATAGTCACCGCAAGGGATTGCGTGCCAACATTTCCTGCCATGTCAAGTATCAGCGATTGGAACGCCACAATAAGAGTTAGCTGTGCAACGACTTTTTCAAACGCACCCACCACAGTTGACACCACCATGCCAAGTCCAAGGAGTATAAGCAGCCAAGGAAGTCTCTTTTTCACACTCTGCAATACAGGCTCGTTGAGATCCTCCTCTGCGGAAAGACCGCCAAGCTTTGCATAATCTTCGCCCATTTCATCGTCTGACGCCTCGATGATGTTCTGCGCCGTGATAACGCCCAAGAGCCTGTTTGAATCGTCAAGCACCGGTATGATATACTCCGAATAATCTTTCAGTTTCTCGATACAATCGGCGGTCTGCTCGTTGGCGTAAACATAAGGGAAAGAAGTCGCCGTTATGCTCTCAAGCGCCACCTCACTGTCTGCCGTGATAAGGTCTTTCAGGTCGATAGCTCCACTGAAAACCTTGTTCTCGTCCACCACGAACAGCGTTGAGATATTGTCATTTTTTCTCGCCTGACTAACAAGAGCATTCATTGCCTGCTTTACCGTCATGTCCTCGTCAATGATAATGCAGTTTGTGGTCATTCTGCTTCCTATCTCCTCATCATCAAAGGAAGCGATAAGCTTTAGTTCACTGCGTACGTCAGGTGCAACAGCGTCTATAATAAGGCTTCTCCTGTCCTTATCAGTTTCAGACAGAATGTTCACCGCCGTATCAGTGTCAAGCTCTGCTATAAGCTCCGAAGCCTTGTGGATATCCATTTCCCTAAGATATTCCCCTGCCTGCTTTTCGTCAAGATACTCGAATATCTCCGCAAGCATTTCAAGACTGCACACACGATAAAATTTCTTTCTGTTCAAAACAGTGAAAGTGCTTATTACCTCTGCAATATCACTGCCATGATAATCGTCAAGCCTGTTCATCATAGCTTTCGGCGAATCATTGCTGTTGATTATAGCAGTTATCTCATCGCAGTGAATGTTCTTTACTTCATTTTCATTGAGAGTTACATTTTTGTTCAGTTCGTTTTTCTTCATTTGCTTGTCCTCCGTTTCATTTTTTATGACGTGAGGGACAAACAGGCATAAAAATGCCCGTGCATGACAGGTCACACACGGGCAGATATATCAGATCACAGGGAATAAAAAGGTAGCGCAAAGCGAAGCCCGTCGGCTGTGTTCACATATATACATATTCGCCCGTTAGGCCCGCAACTGTCGCTGTTTGCCACTTTATTCACCTCCGTAATATCTTAGTTCTTTGGTATTATACCACCATGTCAAAGATCTATCAATGCCAAAAATCTTATTTTAGTATTAAAAAGCTGTTAAAGCAGCGGCGCAAATATCCTAAGCACGCCGTCAATAAGCTGCCCGAAGAAGCCACGCTTTGTGTCCTCCAGAGTGCGCTGTTTGCACTTGCTCTGGGTTTCAAGGATATCAGCCTTGAAAGTCTTTATTATTGACGAATCATAGAATATTGAACTGCATTCAAAATGCAGAAATAGGCTTCTGTAATCAAGATTTACCGACCCCAGCACTGCAAGTTTGTCATCGCATATACAACCCTTTGCGTGAACAAAGCCGGGGGTGTATTCGTATATCTTCACTCCTGCCTCGATAAGCTGACGATAATAGCTTCTCGAAAGCCTGAACACCACCTTTTTGTCAGCGATACCGGGCATTATTATCCGCACGTCTACCCCACGCTTAGCCGCCCTTATGAAAGCGTCAAAAAGGCTGTCCCCAAGCATTAGATACGGCGTATAGAACCACACATAATCGCTTGCGGCGTAGAGTATCTCAGAGAAAAATGTGTTGCTCACATTCTCGTCCACCATAGGTGAATCATAATAAGGCAGAACATAGCCGTCTCCACCCTTGCTGTTGTCATTTTCAAAAGTATCAGCCACAAGCTCATGAGGTATCATATCATTTGAAAAGGCGTTCCAGAACTCAATGAACATATAGGTGTAGCTTTTTACGCCCTCGCCTGTTATCTTGAAGCCGATATCTTTCCAGTGACCATATTTCGAGCCTATGTTTATATATTCGTCCGAAAGATTTATTCCGCCGCTGTATGCTACTCTGCCGTCCACAACCATTATTTTTCTGTGGTCACGGTTGTTGAGCTGTGATTTTATAAAAAGGAACGGATTGAAAGGCACGCACTTTATGCCTTTCTCCCCAAGCTTTAAAGCGTCTGCAAGAGAATATGTTGCGATACTTCCAAGGTCGTCATACATTATCCTGACATCAACGCCCTGAGCCGCCTTTCTTGCCATGATATCCACCACAGTGTTAAGAAACTTGCCGTTTTGCAAAATAAAATACTCCGCAAAAATATATTTCTCAGCCTTTTCAAGCTCTTTGCACATATCGGCGAACATTTCCTCGCCCACGGAAAAATACTCTGCGCTGTCAAGCTTCACCATAGGGAAGCCCGTTGCGTCGCTTATCCTTTTCACCGATTGTGCAAGCCTTTTGTCCTCACGCCCAAGGGCTTCAATGCACCTTTCTCCGTCAGGAAGCTCATAGTCCATGTGAAGCCTTGCCTTTGTGATATTCTTTTCAAGCTTTTTCGCCGTGTTATTGTTGCCGAAAATTATATACATAACTGCGCCAAGCACAGGGAAAGTAAGTATCACAATAAGCCACAGGGTCTTATAACTGCTCTCCTCACGCTTTGTGTTAAGATAAAGCACGAATATGAATGAAAGCACAGTAAGCACGATACTAAGAAGCCCTGCCGCCTTGCTGAGCCATTTGAGTATCAGAAGATACCACAAAAACTGCATTGCCACAGGGATTATGACCGCCGCCACTCTGCCTGCTATTTTCTTTACATTATTCCATGTCAATGCTGCATTACCCCTTTCATTTGCTGACTTTATTATAACAATATTTTCAACATAAGTCAACGCCATTGATTTTTATTTTAAAAAGTGTTATATTAAATATGATATATCATTGATAGCTTTGTCAGCAGACGGGCGAACACTGTTCGCCCCTACAAAAAATGCACTTTATAATTGGAGGTAAGCAGAATGTGTACTGCGGCGACTTATAAAACAAACGATTTTTATTTTGGAAGAACTCTTGACTATGAAAGTTCCTATGGTGAAGAGATAGTCATAATGCCAAGAAACTATCCCCTTAACTTTGTTAATATGGGCAGGAAAGAGAGCCATTATGCAGTGATAGGCGTTGCACACGTTGCGCAGGATTATCCTCTTTTCTATGACGCCGCCAATGAAAAAGGTCTTGCCATGGCAGGTCTTAACTTTGTTGGCAACGCCTTTTACCGTGACGATATGGACGGCAAGGATAACGTTGCGCAGTTCGAGTTTATCCCATGGATACTTTGTCAGTGCGCAAACGTGGCACAAGCGAGGGTGCTTATAGAAAAGATAAACATAACAAAAACTCAGTTCAGCCCGCAAATGCCAGCAGGTCAGCTCCACTGGATAATAGCCGACAAGAACGATTGCATCGTGGTGGAGTCAGTAAAAGAGGGCATAAAGGTCTATGACGATCCCGTAGGCGTGCTGACGAACAATCCGCCTTTTGATATGCAGATGTTCAGGCTCAACGATTTTCGTGGGCTTTCCCCGAAACAGCCAGAAAACACTTTCTCTGACAAGCTCGACCTTAAGTCCTACAGCCGTGGCATGGGCACAATGGGTCTGCCTGGTGACTTGTCCTCACAGTCAAGATTTGTAAGAGCGGCATTTGTAAAAATGAACTCACGCTCAGGCACAGACGAGCAGGACAGCGTAAGTCAATTTTTCCATATCTTAAACTCAGTTGACCAGCAAAGGGGCTGCTGCGAGGTGGCAGAAGGCAAGTATGAGATAACAATTTATACAAGCTGCTGCAACACCGACAAAGGAATCTACTATTACACCACCTACAACGGACATCAGCTATCCGCCGTTGATATGCACAAAGAAGACCTTGACTCCGCCAAGCTTATCGCCTACCCTATGATATCAAAAGAGATAATAAACTACCAAAACTAACAAACGCTCCGTACAGATTTTGTACGGAGCGTTTTTATTACTCAAATCTAAAATATTCAAAGTCAAAGTTGCTTCCAGGCAGGAACGCAAATGAAACTTTCTGTTTGCCATTGATACCTGAGATATCAAAGCTCTTTTCGGTGTAGTTTTCACTGTCATCAGTTCTGAACTCGCAGAGTATGCGGTTTTCGCCCTCGCCGCCGTTCAAAATAAGATGTATGCTGTTGAGGGCAAGAGGTGACTTTCCGCTTATAACGAGCCTGCTCGGCTGTTTCTCAGAGAAATCGAACTCGCCGAAATCAAGCATAACGTTGTTGCCTATCTCGGTCACGCACTTTTCGCCCTTTGTGAACTTATCACCATAAATATTGTCAGCTTCAGCCGCATTATTCACCGCAAATTCACGGCTCACCTTTTCAAACGTGAAACCGCCCACTTGGAAGCCGTCCTCAGTGAGGATACAGAGGGTTTCAATACCCTTTAGCTTTCTTGAAAGCTTGAAAGTTTCAGGCTTAAAAATCATCCACTCAGGCTCTTTGTGATAACCGAACGTTCCAAGAAGCTTTCCGCACTCGTCTGGTATCCCGTCATAGAAGCTAATCTTAACAGGGTCAAGGGTGTTCGCCCATATCTGCACTGTAACAGTGTCAGAGCCTGCACTGCCGAAATCAAGATTATCATATGCCGCCCATGATT
>CALEJX010000424.1 GCA_937898375.1 uncultured Ruminococcus sp. | reverse complement strand
CGGAATGATAAGACCGATATCGTTCTTAGTTCTCTCGTTAAAATCCTTTGTGAACGCCATGATGTTTACACCGTGCTGACCAAGAGCTGGACCAACCGGTGGTGCAGGAGTTGCCTTTCCTGCTGGAATCTGAAGCTTAATATAGCCTACTACCTTCTGTGCCATTTGTTCGCACCTCCATAATTAAGTGGTAAGGCGAGCGCCTAACGCTCTCCCACGTTTCCGGAAGCCGTATATCCGAACCGTCATTGACGGCTTTGCTTCCATTTTCACGAATGTTTGCGGAGTTTTACCGCCTTTTTCCTTATTCCTCAGACTTTATCTGTGTCAGCGGCATAGTAACAGTTGTTTCTCTGCCCAGCATAGATACTCTGACATCAGCTGTCTGTGCTTCCATGTCGAATTTCTCCACAACGCCTGTGAAGCCCTCGAATGAACCTGCTGTTACAACGACGTTGTCGCCTTCCTTGAAGCCGACCTGAACGTTAGCGCTTCTCTGTGTGTCAACGCCCAGTGCAGCGACCTCTTTATCGGTCAGCGGAACAGGCTTTGACGCAGGACCAACGAAGCCCGTAACGCCTCTGGTATTTCTAACGATATACCATGAATCGTCTGTAAGCACCATTTTTACAAGCACATAGCTTGGAAAAAGCTTTCTGTCGCCCTTGTCGATCTTATTGCCCTTCACCTCGGTAACTTCCTCCATAGGGATCATTACCTCAGGGATAAGGTCCTGAAGGTTTCGGTTTTCAACAACCTTTTCAATATTGCTTTTTACCTTATTCTCATAACCTGAATAAGTGTGAACAACATACCACTTAGCTTCTTCTGACATGTTTCATACCTCCATATTGATGTTGTCAAAACCGTTGTGACGGCTTAGCCGCCGATCTTAAGGATAGCCTTTATAGCTGCACCCAGACCTGAATCAACGCCGAAAAGGAACAGAGCCATAACCACCATTACAGTGAGTACAACTCCTGTATTCTTGACTACCTGCTGTCTTGTAGGCCAAACGACCTTTTTCATTTCAGCCTTAAGCTCTCTGAAATACTTTCTTATTCCGCCCTTTTTCTTCTGATCCTTGCCGGTATCCTTTTTTGAAGACTTAGTAACATCTGTTTTTTTAGCCATTAGAAATAGCTCCTTTCAATATTACTTAGTCTCTTTGTGAAGAGTGTGTTTCTTACAGAACTTGCAATACTTGTTCATTTCAAGTCTGTCAGGGTCATTCTTCTTGTTCTTCTTAGTGTTGTAGTTTCTCTGCTTACACTCAGTACAAGCAAGTGTAATTTTTACTCTCATTTCGGCACCTCCTGACGAAATTTATACCCCGCAAGAACATTCAGGGTACGTCTGCCTCCCTCATACGTTTTCACGCAAGCTGTCAAACAGCTCTGAGGTAACTTATGCTTTTTCACGCTCCAAAAAAAAGAGCGCAAAAAAATAGACCTCATAAAGAGGTACTACAATTATAACATCTGTGTTCTTCTTTGTCAATCATTTGTCAAAGGATTTTATTAATTTTTTGTAAACTTTTCTTCGTTTAAATAAAGTGAGGAATTAGGAGTGAGGAATTATGGTATCGCCTGTCGGCGATGATTTTTCTGTAGGGGCGACCTGCAATCCTGCTGATTATTACATTTTATAGACGCCGCACCAAAATGTGGGGGATGGCGCCCTCGACGTCCCGCACCCGTTTACCCGACCGCTCCTGCGTTATCCGCACAACGTTCGCCACATTGTTTCAAACACTATACGGCGTAACATTTTCCACCACGGCACGCCTACACAACCTTGTGATAATCCAAAACCTCGTCACACTCCGAACGGGCTGTCGAGGGGGCGTGCCCCTGGACCTTTCGCTCGCTTCGCTCGGTGGGTGCTTTTACTTTGTGTTGGTGTTTAGCTCGGTTTGGCTGTGCCATTCCTCACTACTCACTCCTCACTTAAACTCCGCTCCTCACTAAGCTTCGCTCCGCTTAAACTGGAAACTTCCCATTCTCCACGGTCTCATCAGCGCTCTCTCTCATCTCGTCCCAATCAAGCGTATAATGGTCATTCAGACAAGCCACGGCATAAAATCCCCCTGCTTTCGCTCCTTTTACGCCCTCGACGATATCTTCATAAACCACGCAATTTCGTGCTTCAAGCCCCATTTTCTCCGCCGCCAGTTCATAAACGTCAGGGAAGCCTTTGCCCCTCTTCACCTGCTCTGTAGACACGAAACAATCAAAGCAATCCAATATGCCGTTTCTTTTCAGCACAGGTCTATAAAGCTCCTCTGTTGAAGCTGTCGCAAGCGCAATTTCCCTGCCCTGCTCTTTAAGCTTTCGCACATACTCCCCAGCGTTTCCGCAAAGCTCGATAACGTTCGTATACTCATACACCGCCATATCGAACCATTCTTTCATTATATCCTGAATATTCTCGCCCAGCGAAAATCTATCGTTTGTATAAACAGCCGCCTGCTCAAAATTCATTGCAGACACCTGCTTGAAATAGTCCTCAGGCACTTCAATCCCACGCTTGCCAAGAAATTCCTCGTCTATTTTTGACCAAACGTGATTTGATTTTGTCAGCGTGCCGTCCAAGTCGAAAATGTGTCCCTTGAAATCTTTTATGTCCATTGTAATGTCCTTTCAAAAGTAGTCATCTGAGAGCCTGAAACCCTCGCCTATTATCTCGCTCACGTCCCCCACAAGCACGAAAGCCTTTTCGTCAGTTTCCGCCGCTATCCTGCGAACGTCCGTTATCCTGCGTTTTCTCACTGCGCAAAGTATAAGATCTCTGTCCTCTCCCGTGTATCCCGTTCGGGCTTTTATGACCGTACACCCCAAGTTGCCCTCAGTAAGAAGCCTATGGAGTATCTTATCTGCGGCAGGGCTTATTATCAGCGCAAGCTTTCCTCTGTCGCCGCCGTAGAGTATCATATCCAGCGTTTTTGAGAACACCCACAGCGTAAAGAACGAATACAGTGCGTTGTCGATGCTGCCGAAAACGAAACCGCTCAGCACGCATATTATACCGTCTGCAAGCATGAATATCTGACCTGCCGCCATATAAGGCTTTTTCCTTTTGATGAGCTTTGCAGCGATATCAGTTCCGCCTGTTGTTCCCCCTGAGCGAAAGACTATCCCACAGCCTGTACCCAATAAAATACCGCCTGTTATTGCGCTGAGAAAAATATCGTTTGTCAGCGGTGCAAAAAGCGTACATATATCCGCCGTCAGACCCGAAACCGCAATAGCAACAACAGTTCCCATAAGAAATCGCCAGCCGAACACATAAAGGCTAACCGCCAACAGCGGCAGATTTATCGCCATTGTAAGCGAGCCTACACCCAGTGGCAAAAACCTTGCCAGCATAACAGCAAGCCCCGAAGCACCTCCTGGTGCAATTTCGTTAGGGCTTAAAACAAGCCCCACACTCACGCCATATATCACCGCACCAAGAAGCAAGAGCGGATAGTCCACTCTGCCCTTTGCAGATCTTTTTGCCGAAAACAATTTATTCAGAAGTATCATAAAAGCCCTCCAAGCTATGCAAAAGCAAAGATAGGCTTATTTTCCCCTTGATACCTCGTAAAATACATCAAAGCAGCGGTGCAAAAGTTCTGAGAATGACCGACATAAACCTTGACCAGAAACTGCGGTTATTTATATCGTCATGTGTTATCCTATGACAGCGGTTTTCAAACATATCGTCGAAGTCTGCTTTTATATCCTTTATACAGCTTGTTTTGTACATATAAGTTGCGCACTCAAAGTGGAGATACAAGCTTCTGTAATCAAGATTTATCGTACCCACCACGGCTGACTTATCGTCCGACAGGAACATTTTAGCGTGGTTGAAGCCGCCTTTATACTCATAGACTTTCACGCCCAGCGTTTCAAGATCTCTGTAGAAAGATTTTGTTATAACGCTCACATACCATTTATCAGGTATCTCAGGGGTGATTATCCTAACATCAACGCCGCTTTTCGCCGCATAGCCCAAGGCGGTGAGCATTTCGTTGTCAGGCACAAGATACGGGGTAGAGATATAGATATAGTCCTTGGCATTGTTTATCATATCCATATAAACAAGCTCGCCCACGTTTTCATCATCAAGAGGGGAGTCGCCGTAAGGGATAACATAGCCGTTGTTCACAATATTTTTCACAGTCGGGCGGTACATATCATACTCAGTTCTATCCCCCGAGATGACCTCCCACATTTGCAAAAACATCATAGTGAAGTTCCAAACGCCATCGCCCTTTAGCATAACGGCGGTATCTTTCCAATGACCAAAACGCTCTCTGCGGTTTATATACTCGTCAGCGATATTAACGCCGCCGTTGAAAGCAACGTTGCCGTCTATAACGAGTATCTTTCTATGGTCACGGTTATTTTGGATAGTAGAAAGCATAGGGCGGAAAGGGTTGAAAACAAGGCATTTTACCCCTTGGTCGGTAAGCTTTTTCTTATATCTGAAAGGCAAAGTGAACTGCGAACCCATGCCGTCATAGAGAAGTCTTACCTCCACGCCAGCCTTAGCTTTTTCCAAAAGAATCTTAACTATCTCACGCCACATTTCGCCGTCGTCGATAATAAAATACTCCATGAAGATAAATTCCTGCGCTTTCTGAAGCTCCTCCAGCATAGCCTTATACTTATCCTCGCCAAGCGGAAAATAAGTGACCTCAGTATTACCGCAGACAGGGTAACCTCCCGACTTATCCACATAGTTAGCGAGTTTATAGAACTCAGGCTCATTCTCATGAAGATAGCTCATTATCTGCTCATTTGTTTTAAGGAAAGGTCTGGTATTAGCAGTTTTCTTAGCATAAAGGTTTCTGACCTTTCGTGTGGAGAACTGATTTTTGAGTATTATATAAAGCACCACAGTAAAGATAGGCACGATAACAAGAGGTACTATCCACGCCAATTTATATGCAGGGTTTTCACTGCTGTTAAGTATATAGATAGCCAGCACGATAGCCACAGTAGAAAAAACTATATGCAAATAGGCATAATGCACTGCAAAGCTTTGGAAGATGATAAAAATGAAGATAAGCTGCAATGCAAGGAGCAGGATAATAGTCGTTTTCTGCGAGAATATCATATTGATAAGTTTTTTCGGTTTTTTCTTCTGTATTTTTTCGCTTATCTTTTCCGCCACATTATCCGCCTGCCTTTCTGAAAATAGTGATACATAATTGATTATAACATTTATTTTTAGTTTTTGCAATACGCAAAATGCTGTTGATCCACCTAAATTTCACGAAATTCTGTGACAATGACACAACTTTTGCTATCTTATTGTTGACAACAATTTGCGAAACAACTCACGAACCATGTAGGGGCGAACAGTGTTCGCCCGTTTCAGAAACAACCTCATTTGCGTTATCTGCACCATGTTTGGCACACTTTTTTACATCATACGGCGTAACATTTTACGCTACGGCACATCTACACAAATTTGTGACAAAGCCAAACCTCGCCGCTCCGAACGGGCGAACGCTGTTCGCCCCTACAATTACGCTATGGCTTGCAATGCCGCAAAATCGCTTCGCTCTTTGCGAGGTAGGTTTGTATAATGATACAGTAAAAGCGGTGCAGAG